>JASHRK010000266.1 GCA_030037405.1 Acidimicrobiales bacterium
CGTCTCCTCGCCCACCATGAGCCGGTTGGCGATCGCCCGGTTCGACGCGCCCTGCACGATGAGGGAGAGCACCTCGCTCTCGCGCTGGCTGAGGCCGAGATGGGCGCCTGGCCAGAACTCTCCCCGGGTTCGGCGGGCGGCGGAGAGTGCGACCCTGCCGGCGAGGGCGGGGTCGACGACCACCTCTCCCGCCATCACGCGGCCGAGATGGTCGATGAGCTGTTCGCCTGTCACCTGCTTGGTGAGGTATCCGGAAGCGCCGGCTCGGAGCGCCCGGAAGACGTACTCCTCGTCCTCGTAGACGGTGAGCAGCACGACCTTGGCACCGCCGGGCGAGCGGACGAGCTCCTCGCAGAGCTCGAAGCCCGTCTTCGGGCGCATGCTCACGTCGACGAGGGCGATGTCGGGCGAGAGGGCGAGCGTCAACCTGCGCCCCTCCTCGGCGTCGGTCGCCGTCGCAAGCACCAACACCTGCTCGGCGTAGGGCCTCAGCATCGCCACGAGCCCTTCGAGGACGATCTTGTGATCGTCGACGACGACGATGCGGATCGGTCGGCTGGGAGCTCCGGCGCTCATCACCTGCAGCCTGCCACTCTCGCTTGCAGATGTGCTCGCCCGCAGGGGAAATCCCCCGTTTGCCTCCCCCGAACGGGGGATGGAACGAGTCGCTTCCTCCCGTAGGTTGTCCTCACCATGTGCCCGAAACGAGTCGTGATCCGACGCTCGGAGATCTCGAGCGGTGACCGCCCCGTCATGCTCGCCGTCTGCGGCGACAGCGCCTCGGGCAAGACCACGCTCACCCGTGGGCTCGTGCAGGCGCTCGGGGAGGAGCGGCTCGCCTCGATGTGCGTCGACGACTACCACCGCTACGACCGCGAAGAGCGCAGGGCGCTTCCCTTCACCCCGCTCAACCCCGCCTGCAACTACCTCGGGATCATGGAGCAGCACCTGCAGTTGCTCGCCCTCGGTGAGCCCGTCCTGAAGCCCGTCTACAGCCATCGCCACGGGACGCTCGAACGGCCGGTCCTCTTCCAGCCCCGCGAGTGCCTCGTCGTCGAAGGCCTCTTCCCGCTCTACACGCCGCGCTCGCGCGCCTGTTTCGACCTGAGGGTGTTCCTCGACCCCCCGGAGGCGGTCAGGAGGGCCTGGAAGGTGCGTCGCGACACGCGAGATCGCGGCTACACCGAGGAACAGGTGCTCGCCGACCTCGACAAGCGCGAGCCCGAAGCGGCCGCCTTCATCCGTCCCCAGCGACGCTGGGCTGACATAGTCGTGCGCTTCGACCACATCGAGGTGCGCCACGAGCCGGAGTCGAGCCCGCTCAGCGCCACCGTCATGCTGCGCCCGACGGCGCCCCATCCCGACCTGACGCGGGTGCTCAACGACGACACGAGAGAGACGATCCATCTCAAGCTCACGCGGGACGGCGACGGCAAGCCGGTCGACGCCCTCCACATCCACGCCTATGCCTCGCGAGAGACGACGCGGCGAGTCGAGGAGGCCATCTGGGAAGAGCTCGGCATCGGTGACGACCTTCCGGCCTGCCTCGGCCTCATCGAACCCGGGCTGCGCAGCGAGCCCCTCGCCGTCGTCCAGCTCCTCCTTCTCTACCATCTCCTCCTCGAGAGGAGAGGGGACGAGTCTCTCGCCGACGTGGGGACCTGACGCCCTCCGAGGTCGGGGTCGCTTCGGAGGGCCGCCTCGGGGCCCCTTCGCAGGGCCGTCTCGGGACCTTCAGGGCGTGACGACCCTCCCGCAGATCTCGGGGTCGTAGCCCTCGATCGTCGCCAGCTGGCGGGCGAGCTCCCGCCCGCCGAGGACGTCGAGGAGCGCCTGTACCTCGCCGGTCCCCATCAGGCTGCGCGGGATGTGCAGCTCGCAGACCTCCTCCTGCCAGGGGAGGAACTCGAGGCCGAAGGCGAGCGACGCCGGCTCGGTCGTGACGGCCGCGTCCGCCAAGCCCGAGGCGATAGCCGAGGTGACGAGGAGGTGAGCCGTGCAGACCGTCTCGTATCCCGAGACGTCGCCGGCCGTGATGCCCAAGAGATCGAGCTGATCGTCGAGGAGCCGGCGCGCCTCGGAACCCGGCTCGCGGTTGGCGATGCGCAACTTGTTCGAGACGACGTCTCTCAAGTCCTTCACCTGCTTGCGATGGCGGGGGGCGAGGGCGAGGCCCTCCCGCCAGGCGGCGAACCCGACCGCCTCGACCCCCCGACGAGGCTGGGGACGGGTGCTCGCCCCGCGGTGGACGGCGGCGGCATGGACTGCTCCTCGCCGCAAGAGGTCGAGGGCGGTGGCGTTACCGCACGGCCACCAGAGGAGCCCGAACGACGGCTTGCGATGTGAGAGAGGGCCCTGGAGGAGGGCGATGGCGGGGTCGCAACCGGCGACGGCGAGCGTCGGTCCCGCCTCTGCGATGCGGCGGGCGTCGACGTTCCTCGCGCTCACGCCGTCCTGTGTCACCTCGCGCACCACGCCCAAAGCCGGTACGAAGCCGGGCACGAACGAGCCGTCCCTCGAGAGCGGGAAGGCGATGGTGTTGCCCGCGATCTCGCTGAAGAGGACGCGGCGCGGCGCCGCATCCTGCGAAGATCGGCGGACGGCAAGCCTCGCGCTGACGGAGGGCGCCTCTCCCGCCTCGCCGAAGAGCTCTTCGACCGAGGTGTCGAAGGCTCTGGCGAGGGCGAGGGCGACCTCGAGGGAGGGAGACCAGCGGCCCGACTCGATGCCCGAGATGGCTTGGCGGGTGACACCCGCCACCCGTGCCAGGTCGACCTGGGAGTACCCGCGAGAGAGGCGGGCGAGCCTCAGGCGATCGTCCGGGAGGCCTTCGATCTCTGCC
>JASHRK010000267.1 GCA_030037405.1 Acidimicrobiales bacterium
CGGCCAAGAGCCGGCCCGGAGGCGTCGAGCGTGACGCTTTCGGGGGACGGCTCGCTCCCGACGCGGCGAGCCTCGTCGAGGACGCCGCCGTAGAGATAGTCGTCGAGCTGATCGGTGGCATCGAGCCTGCGCGTACTCTCCTTCTGAGCGCCCTCACGGCCGGTAAGCCCGTCGTGACGGGGAACAAGGAGCTGATCTCGGCCTGTGGGGCGGAGCTTCTGGAGGCGGCCGAGAGGGCCGGTGTTGACCTTCTCTTCGAGGCATCGGTGGCAGGAGCCATCCCCCTCGTGCGCCTCCTCAAGGAGTCGCTTGCCGGCGAGCGCATAGTGCGTCTCACCGGAGTCGTCAACGGCACGACGAACTACATGCTGACCCGGATGAGCGAGGAGGGGCTGAGCTACCCGGCGGCGCTCGCGGAGGCGCAGTCGCTCGGTTACGCCGAAGCGGACCCGGCCGCCGACGTCGAGGGCTTCGACGCCGCCGCCAAGGCGGCGATCCTTGCCGGGATCGCGTTCGACGCCGACGTCGTCTCGAGAGACGTCTATACGGAGGGGATCTCGGGCGTGGGTGCGAGCGACATAGAGTTCGCCCATCGCCTCGGCTATGCCGTAAAGCTTCTTGCCGTGGCGGAACGGCTGGACAACGAGGCACCCGGTAACGGGGACGGCACCCCCGTCGTCGCCGTGCGGGTCCATCCTGCCATGGTCCCCGTGGAGCACCCGCTCGCGAGCGTACGAGGTTCCTTCAACGCAGTGTTCGTCGAAGGCGACGCTGCGGGAGAGCTGATGGTCTACGGGCGCGGCGCCGGGGGACGGCCGACGGCAAGCGCCATGCTCGGCGACGTCATCGAGGCTGCTCATCACCTGCGCGAGGGCACGCGTGCACGCGCCGCCATGCGCCGGCGCGTCCAGCTCTCTCCGATCTCGGAGCTTCGCACCCAGTACTACCTGTTCATGGACGTAATGGACCGCCCCGGCGTGCTCGCTTCGGTGGCTTCGGTGTTCGGGGAGCACAACGTCTCCATTCGCTCGATGGAGCAGGTTGGCCTCGGGAGCGAGGCGAGGCTCGTCTTTTTGACGCATACCGCCCTGGAGGCAGACGTCCAAGAGACGCTCACGGACCTTGCCAAGTTGGACGTCGTGGAGCGGATCGGTTGCATGCTGAGGGTGATCGGCCCGGAGCCGGGCGAGTCGTGAGCGAGAAGCCGGGGCGCTTCGTGAGCGAGAAGCCGGCCGGGTCGTGAACTCTCACGGCACCGACGTGAGTCGCGGGGCGCTCTCGTGCTGGCGGGGCGTCATCGAGGAGTACCGCGAGTACCTGCCCGTGACCGACGACACGCCCGTCGTCACCTTGAGGGAGGGCGCGACCCCGCTCTTGCCGGCGCCACGGTTGGGCGAGCGGGTGGCAGCCGAGGTCTTCTTGAAGCTCGAGGGGATGAACCCGACTGGCTCGTTCAAGGACCGGGGAATGACGGTGGCGATCTCGAAGGCAGCCGAGGCGGGAGTAAAAGCCGTCGTCTGCGCCTCCACCGGCAACACCTCGGCGTCGGCTGCCGCCTACGCGGCGCGGGCAGGTATGGAGTGCGCCGTCATCATCCCAGACGGCCATATAGCTCTTGGAAAGCTCGCTCAGGCGCTGATCCACGGGGCGAAAGTCGTCCAGGTGCGCGGGAACTTCGATGCGGCGCTCGAGATCGTTCGCGAGCTTCCCAAGCGAGCTCCGGTCGCAGTCGTGAACTCCATTAATCCTCACCGTATTGCGGGGCAGAAGACGGGAGCCTTTGAGATCATGGACGTGCTCGGCGACGCCCCCGACTTCCACTGCATACCGGTCGGGAACGCAGGAAACATCACCGCTTACTGGCAGGGGTACCTCGAGTACCACTCGGCGGGGCGGGCGACGAGGCTTCCTCGCATGCTCGGGTTCCAGGCAGAGGGTGCGGCGCCCATCGTCACGGGGAAGCCCGTCGAGTCGCCCGAGACGATCGCGACGGCGATCCGGATCGGCAACCCGGCGTCGTGGTACGGAGCGACCGCAGCCGCCAGCGAGTCGGGTGGAGGGATCGGGTCCGTGAGCGACGAGGAGATACTCGACGCCTATCGTTTCTTGGCATCGGAGGAGTCGGTGTTCTGCGAGGCGGCGTCTGCCGCCTCAGTCGCAGGGCTCCTGAAGACGGGCGTGCCCGAGGGGTCGAGAGTCGTCTGCGTCGTCACCGGCCACGGCCTGAAGGACCCGGATCTCGCGATCAGCCAACTGACGGTGCCCGTCACGGTCGACCCCGACCTGCAGTCCGTGCTGGGCGCGATCGGTCTCTGATGGCGGCACGCCGGACGCTCGCTGGGGCGGCGTGGCCGGGACTAAATGGGCCCGCCGGGGTGTTGTTGCCTGTAGCGGGTAAATCACGCTAGGATCAATGACACCTTCGCTCGTCGTCGCGACAGCATCTTGAGATACACACCTCACATAGAGGAAGCGCCGAGCGGGTAGGGAACAGCTAGAGACGTTGTGGTCTGCGCGCCTCTAGCAATTTCTCTCGATCCCGAAGAGTGAAGCGTCGAAGTTCCTGCGCACTCCAATGTCGGGCAGGCGGGTCACAGGAGAATCACAGGAGACCGGCGGCTCGGACCGCAGCCGTGAGCCCGTATCACGACTCGCCGGGAGACCGTCGGGCGAGTGACCGTCGCGAAAGAGAAGTTGCAGACCGATACGAAGAGAGGGAATCCATGAGCGGAGAGCAGCTCGAGCGTTCGATCCTGGAACGAAAGGCCAGCGACGAGCTGCGAGCGATCGCCATAGCGATGTCGCTCGAACCGGCTAGTCGCGTAAAGAAGGCGGACCTCGTCGACCAGATCCTCCGTGCCGCGGGAGTTGAGGTGGACGGAGCAGCGACGCACGGAAACGGACGCGCCGTCGAGGAGCATGCCGGGACGGCGTCGCTCGACGGTTCCTCGGGGAACGGCGCGGCGACGAGACCGCGCGCCAGCAGGGCACGCACCCCGAGGAAGCCGGCAAGCTCGACTGCTCCGGAGGCGGAGGAGCCTTCCGATGGGGCGGACGGTTCCGGCCCGGCCAGCGTGAGGGTTGAGGGCTCTTCTCAGGCGGGAGAGGCAGCCACCGCCGTCGAGACGGCGGCTGATGGTGCGCTTCCTCCTTCCGATGGGGCAGCTTCCGGGGAAACTCTCGCTTCCGGGGAAACCTCGGCTTCCGGGGATGGCTCGGGTGCGGTGGCTGGGACGCTGACGACGGCCCCGTCACGCGGCGAGCAGTTGGCCCCTGCCGTGCATCAGGCGCCGCAACGAGACCGTCAGCAGTTCCAGAGCAACCAGATCGGGCAGGGCAACCTGCAGGGAGAGCCCGGCAACCGCCGTAGCCGCCGGCGCAGAGGACGCGATCGCGATAGGGAGCGCGAGCCGCAGGGCGGGCAGCCCGAGGCTCCCTACCAGGGTGAGCTCGTCCCGGTGAAGGGGCTGCTCGACCTGCGAGAGGAGGGGTACGGCTTCCTCAGGACCGGTGGCTACCTCCCGAGCCAGAAGGACGTGTACGTCTCGGTGAGCCAGGCTCGCCGCTTCGGCCTTCGCCGTGGCGACGCGATCGAGGGCGGCTGTCGACCGGCGGGGGCGAGCGAGAAGTACCCGGCACTGCTCCGGATCGACACGATCTGCGGGATGTCGCCTGAAGAGGCGAGCCGCCGCCCTCGATTCGAGGACCTCACGCCGCTCTTCCCGGACGAGCGTCTCAAGCTCGAGACGCCCGATGACCCGGCCAACGTCACTGCGCGCATCGTCGACCTGATCTCGCCCATCGGCAAGGGCCAGCGCGGGATGATCGTGTCTCCGTCGAAAGCCGGCAAGACGACGGTCATGAAGCAGATCGCCCACTCGATCGAGCAGAACAACCCCGACGTCCATCTCATGGTCCTTCTCGTGGCCGAACGGCCGGAAGAGGTGACCGACATGCGGCGGTCCGTCCGGGGAGAGGTCATCGCCTCGACCTTCGACCGCCCCTCGGAAGAGCACACGGCGGTCGCAGAGTTGGCGATCGAGCGTGCTCAGCGCCTTGTCGAGCTCGGTCGGGACGTCGTGATAATCCTCGACGGGATCACGCGGCTCGCGAGGGCGTACAACCTCGCCCAACCGGCGACAGGCCGGATCATGTCGGGCGGCGTCGACTCCGGCGCCCTCTACCCGCCGAAGAGGTTCTTCGGGGCCGCTCGCAACATCGAGGAAGGTGGCTCTCTCACGATTCTTGCCACCGCCCTCGTGGAGACGGGCTCGAAGATGGACGAGGTCATCTTCGAGGAGTTCAAGGGAACGGGCAACATGGAGCTTCGACTCGACCGCAAGCTCGCCGAGCGCCGCATCTACCCGGCGATCGAGGTGAACGCCAGCTCGACACGCCACGAAGAGCTGCTCTTCGACCGTGGCCAGCTGCAGCAAGTCTGGAAGCTGCGCCGCGTCCTCAATGCGCTCGGGGCGGAAGGCAATACCGCTGCCGGGCTCGAGCTTCTGATGGACAAGATCAAGACCACGCGGTCGAACGACGAGTTCCTGCAGGAGATCGCCAAGGCGCCGATGCCTCAGAACTGATCCTGCAGCGGCTCTGCCAAATGGCTCCTGTCCCTGCCGGAGGACCCATGAAACCCCGTACACTGTTTGCCCGATGAAGACCGATCTCCACCCCAACTACGTGACGGCGACCGTCCACTGTTCCTGCGGGAACACTTTCACGACGCGCTCGACGAAGGCGGACCTCCACGTCGAGCTCTGCAACGAATGCCATCCCTTCTATACCGGCAAGCAGAAGCTCGTGGACACGGGCGGCCGGGTGGAGCGCTTCGAACGACGCTACGGCGCTCGCAACAAGAAGACGAAGCGCACCTGACCTCCGATCAGCCAATCGTCGGCGGGTTCCAGGGTGAGGCGAGCCGCCTCGCTAACCTCCTTTGAGTGCTCGAGAGGCTCCCTGAGTTCGAGGCCGAGTACGAGCAAGTCCTCGCAGGCCTTTCCGATCCGGACATCGGCAGCGATCCGCGCCGGCTCCGCGACCTGTCGCGCCGCCACAAGGAGCTCGAGGCGCTCGTCCGCACGATGCGCGAGCTGCAGTCTGTCCTCGCCGACGTGCAGACCGCCCGGGAGCTGCACGCCGAGTCCTCGGGCGAGGAAAGGGAGCTCGCTCATCGCGAGCTCGAGCATGCAGAGCAAGAGGTCGCGAGGCTCGAGGAGGGACTGCGAGCCCTCCTCTTGCCGAAGGACCCGAGCGACGGTCGCAACGTCATAGTGGAGATCCGCGGCGCCGAGGGTGGCGAGGAGGCCAACCTGTTCGCCAAGGACCTCTACGACATGTACCTCCGCTACGCGGATGCCCGTTCCTGGCGGGTAGAGATGCTCGACCACCGGCCCTCCGACCTGAACGGCATCGACTCCGTCACCTTCGTGGTGAAGGGGGAGGACGCCTGGCAGCGCCTCAAGCACGAGGCCGGGCCCCATCGGGTCCAGCGTGTCCCCGTGACCGAATCTCAGGGGAGGGTTCACACCTCGTCTGCGACGGTCAACGTCCTCCCCGAGGCGGACGAGGTCGAGATCGAGATCGACCCGAGCGAGCTCCGCGTCGACGTCTATCGCTCGACCGGTCCCGGCGGGCAATCGGTCAACACGACCGACTCGGCCGTGCGCGTCACCCATCTGCCGACCGGGCTCGTCGTCTCCATGCAGGACGAGAAGAGCCAGATCCAGAACCGGGCAAGAGCCATGCAGGTCCTGCGGGCTCGCCTGTACGAGCTGGAGCGCAGCCGCCAGGAGGCCGAGCTTGGTGCAAGGAGAAGGGCCCAGGTCGGGTCGGGCGGGCGGTCGGAGAAGATCCGTACCTACAACTTCAAGGAGAACCGCGTCACCGACCACCGGATCAACCTGACCCTGTACAAGCTCGACCGCATCCTCATGGGCGACCTCGACGAGCTCGTCGACGCCCTCGTGGCCGATGAACGGATCCGCCAGCTTGGCGCCACGTGATCGCCACCACGCGGCGCCAGCCGATCACCGGCTGCGGCTCGCCCGGGAGGTGGGCGCAGCCGTCGGCTCCGGGCAGGAGGGGCGCTGGATCGTCGAGGAGGCGGAGGGGGACGAGGGGCGGGCTCGAGAGCTCGCCGCCCGCCGGGCTCGAGGCGAGCCGCTCCAGCACGTGCTCGGCCACTGGTCGTTTCGCACCCTCGACGTGCTGACGGACCGGCGCGCCCTCGTCCCCCGCCCGGAGACCGAGGTCGTGGCGGAGATCGCCCTTGCAGAGCTCCGCCGCCGGCACCCGGCGGGACCGCTCCTCGCCGCCGATCTCGGGACTGGCTCCGGGGTCATCGCCTGCTCGCTCGCACGCGAGCTCGGGCCGGGGACGAGGGTCTTCGCCACGGACCGGTCGGCTGCGGCCCTCTCCCTCGCCAGGCAAAACGTCACCCGTACCCTCCGCCAGTCCACCGCCCAGGTCACCCTTTGCGAGGGGAGCTGGTTCGAAGCCCTCCCGGGCGAGCTCGCCGGACGCTTCGACCTCCTAGTCTCCAATCCCCCGTACCTCGCGTCGCAGGAGTGGCATCGCCTCCCGCCGGTGGTGCGAGAGCACGACCCTTACGAAGCCCTCGTGGCGGGGGAGAGCGGGCTCGAGGCGATCGGAGAGATCGTCGCAGGGGCACCGCCCTGGCTCTCACCTGACGGATCCCTCGTGGTCGAGATCGCTCCCCATCAGGCCGATGCCGCCAGGGCGCTCTGCGAGGCGGCGGGCTTCGGCCACCACGAGGTGCGTCCCGACCTCGCCGGCCGGGAGCGCGTGCTCGTGGCCCGCCCGTGAGCGCCGCCGAGGCGATCGCCAAGGCGGTCGGGGCCGTCGCCCGCGGCGAGGTGATCGGCATCCCGACCGACACGGTCTACGGACTTGGCGCCGACCCCTTCCAGGCGAAGGCGGCCGACGCGCTCTTCGAAGCAAAACGACGACCGGAGACCCTCGCTCTCCCCGTGCTGATCGCCCGGCCGTCCGAGGCGGAAGAGCTCGCTGTCCTGGACGAGCGTGCGGCGGCCCTGATAGGGCGCTACTGGCCCGGGCCGCTCACGCTCGTCCTCGGACGGCGCCGCGGGAGGGCGATGCATCTCGGCGGCGACCCCCTCACCGTCGGGCTCCGCTGCCCGAGCCACCCGGCGGCTCTGGAGCTGCTGGCTGCGACCGGGCCGCTCGCCGTGACGAGCGCCAACCTGCACGGAGGCCCACCCGCGACGACGGCGGCCGAGCTGCGCGGGGTCTTTGGTGATTCCGTCCCGATCGTCGTGGACGGGGGGCACTGCGACGGCCGGCCCTCCACCGTGCTGTCGCTCGCGGGACCGAGCCCTGTCGTGCTCAGGCAGGGCGACCTGACGCTCGACGAGCTCGTCGCCGCCATGCCGGGAGGCCTCGCCCACCCTCGGGAACCGGCACCGTGA
>JASHRK010000268.1 GCA_030037405.1 Acidimicrobiales bacterium
CGGCTGAGAAGCGCCCGCAGGATGCGGAAAGAGTCGGGGACGAGGCCGCCGCCGCCGCCGCTGTGGACGCCCTCGGAGAGCACGGCCACCGACACCGTCGCCGTCACTATGCCTCTCAGGGAGCTGGTCGACCACAATGTGTCGTAGGTGGCGGCGCCAGAGTCGAGGCCGACGACGAGACCGGGGACGGCGCCGTCGAGACGGTCGGCGAGCAGGTCGAGGTAGGGAGCGAGATGGACGCTCCCGCTCTCCTCGCTCGCTTCGATGATGGCGACACAGCGACCGTGACCTTGACCGGAGCGTTGAGCGATCTCGACGGCGCCAAGAGCAGCGAAGAGGGAGTAGCCGTCGTCGGCCGTTCCCCGGCCGTAGAGGCGGTCATCCTCGCGCACGGGCTCGAAGGGGCCGAGGCCTTCCCTCCACGCCCCCAACGGCGGCTGCTTGTCGAGGTGGCCGTAGAGGACCGTGGGTGGCTGCCGACCGCCCTTGCCGTCAGACTCGGCCGGGGCGACATCGGCGAGGATGACGGGCGTGAGGCCTGGCAGCTGCACGAGATCGACGTGCATGTCCTCGATCGGCCTCGCCTGCGCCCAGTCTCGCAGCAGCTCGGCGGCACGGACGATGTGCCCGTTCGATTCCCAGGAACTGTCGTACTCGGGGGAGACACACGGGATGCGCACGTAGTCCGAGAGTGCCGGCAGTGCCTCCTCCTCCCAGTAGCTGTCGCTCGCGTCGAGGTGTTCGGGGAGGGCCTCGTCGTGCCCGGTCGCGCTCATGGGACCGGAGTCTTGCCTGTCGACCCGGCCGCTGTCACGGGGAGGAGGCGGCGCGCCTCACGACCGTCCAGGTACCCCAGCCGTGGCGCGAGGTCACGGCCTCGACAGGGCCGAGCTGGCGCTCGAGGGCGGCGGTGACGTCGCCAGGCGGGAGGTAGATCGGCGTCTGGTCCCCGCTCGTCGCGACCACCACGACGTACCCGTCTTGCCGGAGCACCCTTGCGTACTCGGAGGGAAAGACGAAGGCGTTGACGCAGACGACGGCGTCCGCGCTCCCGTCCGCAAGCGGCAGAGCTGCGGCGTCTGCTCGGACGAGGGCGGTACGGTCCGGGCGCGGGGAGAGGTCGAGCATCTCCTTCACGAGGTCGACGGAGATCACGAAGCCGAACCTGTCGAGGAGGACCGGCGTGTGGATTCCCGTCCCGCTCCCGATCTCCAAAGCCGTTCCGCCAGAGGGGATGCCGCCACGTGACAGAGCGTCCCTTGTGGGCCGGAGGCGGTCCTCACCGCCTCTCGTATGCCACTCCGGGGCGAGCCCTTCGAAGAGCTGGGCGATCCTCTCCTTGCGCTCGGGATCCCACCCGCCGTCCTCGAAGGCGATCTGCCGGGTCACCTTCTGCATCGCGACGTACTCGTCCGGGTCCCTCTCGACTCGAGGAGTCTCGGAGGCGATCGGCTCGATCTCTCGAAGCGTCACAGGACCTTCCTCGTCACCTGAACCTCCTCAGTAGGGCTTTCTCAGTAGGACTTCCTCAGTAGGACTTCGGCAAGCCGAGAGAGTGCTGCGCCACGAAGTTGAGGATCATCTCTTTCGAGACGGGCGCCGTCTTGAGCAGCCGTGCCGTCCCCCACAGGTCGGCGAGCCCGTACTCGCTCGCAAGGCCGTTGCCACCATGGACCTGGATCGCCTGATCGAGGGCATGAAGCGAGGCCTCCGCCGCCGCGTACTTGGCGATGTTCGCCGCCTCGCCTGCGGAGGCATCGTCGTTGTCGTAGCACCAGGCCGCCTTGCTCAACATGAGCCGGGCAAGCTCGAGCTCGATCTTCGCCCCTGCGAGCGGGTGGGCGACGCCCTGATGGGAACCGATCGGCTGGCCCCACACGGACCGCTCTCTCGCGTAGGCGGCTGCGTGGTCGATCGCGTAGCGGCCGATTCCCGTGGCGATGGCGGCCCCCATGAGGCGCTCGGGGTTGAGCCCGGCGAAGACCTGACGGAACCCGTCTCCTTCGGTCCCGAGCAGGCGGTCGGGAGTGAGAGAGAGATGATCGAGGAAGAGAGTGAACTGTTTCTCGGGAGCTGCTATCTCGACCGGGATGTGAGTGGCGGTGAGACCGGGCGAGTCGACGTCCACGACGAAGAGGCTGAGTGCTGCCCGGCCTGTGGTCGGGTCGGTCCCCGTGCGGGCCACGACGAGGACCGCGCCCGCCTCATCGACGCCCGAGATGTAGTGCTTCGTGCCCGTGAGCTGCCAGCCGTCGCCGGATCGGTCGGCCGTGGTGGCGATCCTGTGGGAGTTCGAGCCGGCGTCGGGCTCGGTGATGGCGAAGGCCATCTTCAGCCGACCGGATGCCATCGGCGGGAGCCACGTCTCTTTCTGGTCCTCGGTGCCGAACCGTGCGATCAGGGTGGCGCATATGGCGGGGGAGACGAGCATGAGAAGGAGCGGGCAGCCGGCGGCGGCCACCTCCTCGCAGACGATCGTGAGCTCCGCCATCCCCATCCCGCCCCCCCCGTAGCGCTCGGGGAGGTGAACTCCGAGATAGCCGGCGTCGCCGAGCGCCGACCAGAGCTCGTCCTGCTTTGCGCCCTGCCTAGCTCGCTCCTGAAAGTAGGAGTGCCCGAAACCGGCGGCCACCTTGGCGACGGCTTCTTGCAGCAGGGACTGCTCTGGCGTCGGGCGGAAGTCCATGTCTGGTCGAGGATACGCCCGCCGTGCCTCCTCGGTTCTGGTCCTTTCCGCCCAGTGGGCGACGTCCGACGTCGGCCGGCGAGTCGGGCCAGGTCGGGAAGAGGAGCCCCGCACGGGCGCTTTCGCACAACTATGGTCGGAGGCGAGGCACAGCTGGCCGCGGGGCGACCTTGAGTTGGTGTCGGGGGCGCCGCGAGGAGGTATGGACATAGGCAGAGGAGTGTGTGCTGGGATATGAACGTGAAGCAGCATCATCGACTGCTCTCTGCAGTCGTTCTGGCTGCCGGCGAGGGCACGCGAATGAGGTCTCAGACGCCGAAGCCCCTCCACCGGCTCTGCGGTCGCCCGATGATCCTGCACGTGCTCGACACGCTGGCGGCGCTCACTGTCGAGCGGGTGGTGGTCGTGGTCGGCCACGGCGCCAACGAGGTGACGAAGGTCGTGCAGGCGGAGGCGCCGGCGGGCATGCAGCTCGAGTTCGTCGAGCAACCCGAGCAGCGTGGCACCGGTGACGCCGTTGGCGTAGCCCTCACCGGGTTTCCCGAGGCGTACGCCGACCTCGACGACGCCGATCTCCTCGTCCTGCCCGGGGACGCTCCTCTCGTGCGCTCGGCGACGCTCGCTTCCCTCGTGAGGCATCACCGCGAGGAGGATGCGGCCGCCACGGTCCTCACGGCCCAGCTCGACGATCCCTTCGGCTGCTCCCGGGTCCTTCGCGACAAGGACGGCGGGGTGGCGAGGATCGTGGACGATCACGACTGCACGCCAGAGGAGCTGGACGTGGACGAGATCGCCACCCAGATCTACTGCTTCCGCCACAGCGTGCTGGCGCCGGCTCTGCGGAGGGTGCCACCGGACCAGGTGAGCGGGGAGTACTTCCTCACCTCGACGATCGAGGTGCTGCACGACGCGGGCTATCCCGTGACCGCGGTCATCGTCTCGGACCCGGTCGAGGCCGCCGGCGTGAACGACCGTGCCCAGCTTGCGGCGGCGGAGGCGGAGATCCGTTCCCGCGTGAACGAGCGCTGGATGCGACGCGGCGTCACGATGGCCGACCCGGAGTCGACCTACGTCGACCTGACGGTGGTCCTCTCCACCGACGTCGTCCTCCTTCCCGGGGTGATCCTGGAGGGTGCGACGAGCATCTCCGAGGGCGCGGTGATCGGTCCGTTCACCCGGCTCCTCGACTGCGAGGTCGGAGCCGGAGCGCGGATCGAAGAGAGCACCGCCGAGAGGGCTGTCATCGGAGACGACGTGCTCGTGCGCGCCTTCTCCGTGCTCGAGCCGGGGACTCGCTTAGCGGCCGGCGAGCGGGTCGGACCGTTCTTCGGTAGGCCATGAGATGCCCGGGCACACCTTCACCGATGACCTGCGGATGGAGCTGACGCCGAAACGAAGGCTCGAGCTCGTATCGGGCCGCGCCCACCCCGAGCTGGCCGAGGAGATCGCCAAGTGCCTCGGAGTGACGCTCGGGGAGACCAACCTGCGTGAGTTCACCGACTCCGAGCTCCACTGCCGCTACGGCAGCTCTATCAGGGGCGTCGATCTCTTCATCATCCAGACCCATGCTGCTCCGGTGAACGACTCGATCATGGAGATGCTGATCATGATCGACGCCGCCAAGCGGGCCTCCGCAAAACGCATCACCGCCGTCTGCCCGTACTACGGCTACTCACGCCAGGACCGCAAGTCGACCGGGCGAGAGCCGATCACGGCCAAGCTCGTCGCCGACCTGCTCTCTGCCGCCGGCGCTGACCGCATCGTGAGCGTCGACCTGCACTCCGGGCAGATCCAGGGTTTCTTCGACGGGCCGGTGGACCACCTGACGGCGGCCCCGGTGCTAATCGAGTACCTGAACCAGAATGCCGACAGCGACATCGTCGTCGTCTCGCCCGACTCGGGCAGGGTGAAGGTGGCCGAGCGCTTCAGCCAGCAGCTCGGCTGCGACCTCGCCCTCGTGCACAAGCG
The DNA here is from genome assembly GCA_030037405.1 of Acidimicrobiales bacterium. Lineage (GTDB taxonomy): Bacteria > Actinomycetota > Acidimicrobiia > Acidimicrobiales > Bog-793 > JOPF099. Next base: position 4,655 of record JASHRK010000268.1, read on the forward strand.
CCGGCCGCGGGGCTCGGTCGAGCTGGTCGAGGCGTTGGAGGTGGTGGGCAACGTCGGCGGGCGCAGGTGCGTGATCATCGACGACATGATCGGCACCGCCGCGTCGGTGGTGACAGCGGCCGAGCGCCTCGTGGAAGAAGGCGCCACCGACGTCTGGGCGATGGCGACTCATGCGATCCTCGCCGGCACGGCGCTCGACCGCTTGAAGGCGGCCCCCATCTCCCGAGTCGTCGTGACCAACACGCTGCCGGTGCCCGAGGAGCACCGGATAGACAAGCTCGAGGTGATCTCTGTCGCCCGGATAATCGCCGACGCCATCGACGCCGTGTTCGAGGACACGTCCGTGTCGGAGATCTTTGGCGGGCAGAACCTGCTTTAGCTTCTGGTGCCGATCCCCCTCCCCTGGACTTGGCGCGGCCGTCGTGAGTGGTTGAGGTTGTGGCCCTCTCGGGGCCACAACCTCGCCCGCATGAGAAGGAGGGCTGGTCGAGCACTGGGCCGCGTTTCTCTGACGCTTCGGAGTGACGGTCATGAGTGACGAGTGGTGACGAGTGATCAAGGGTGATCCCAAGTGATACAGCCACAGGTCATGCTTCCGATGTGCCCGTCTGCTCGCCCGCTCATCCGGTGGGCCGTCTTGCGCTCATCTCGGCTCGCCAGCTCGGGCTCTTTACCCGGCGCCAGGCAAGGGACATGGCCGGGTGCTCCGACAAGGCGCTGAGGACGCTTCTTTTGTCCGGCCAGATCGAGCGCGTCCGCAGAGGCGTCTACAAGTGGTCGGCGGTGCCGGCGTCGTTCGAGCAGTCTGTGCTGGCGGCGTGCCTCGCAACCTCGGGCGCCGTTGCCTGCGGCGTGACGGCCATGGCGCTTCTCGGGTACCTCCCGGCACGTCATCGATGGGGACGAGCTGTCCACGTCGTGACTCTCCAGGGGCGTGAGCAGCCGGTGGCGGCTGGAGTGCGCGTCCATCGCACGCGAAGTCTGGCCGGGCACGAGAGGCGCAAGCTTTCGGGGGTTCCCGTCACGAGCCCGGCACGGACGCTGAAGGACGTCGCCGGCGTCCTCACATACCCGGAGCTGGAAGAGTTCATCGGCCACCTCCTTGCCACGCGGGCCGTCACTCTCTCGGAGCTGGAGCGCGTCGAGACCGAGTTGCGCGCTCCGTTCGGAGGTGGACGAAAGGGAGCCGCCAGGCTGCGTAGCTGCCTGGCGGCTGTTGGTGCCGGACGTCCGGTGGAGAGCGTGCTCGAGCACCGAGTGCTCGTGCTGCTTCGCCGTGCCCAGCTGCCGGAGCCCTCCACTCAAGTGTCGATCCATGACCACTCAGGCCGCTTTGTTGCACGAGTCGACTTCGCCTACCCCACCAAGCGCGTCGCGATCGAGGTGGATGGCTACAGGTGGCACTCTGCGCCCTCGGCGTTCCGGAGCGACCGTTTGAGGGACAACCGTCTCGACGATCTCGGATGGCGCGTCTACCGCGTCACCGAGCGCGACGTCAGGGAAGGCCTCCCCGAGCTGATCGGGCAATTACGACGAAGGTTACGTCGGGATGCAACGGAGTCGCCGGTCGCCTCGTGAACGGGGCGAACGGAGTGGGGCGAACGGAGTGGGGCGAACGGAGTGGGGCGAGCCCTCTGGCAGATCGGGCCGGCCTCGGGAGCACCTATCCGGCTGTGAGGCAGTGCCGGGTCTCGGGCGGAGCCGGGTCTCGGCCAGTGCCGGGTCTCGGGCGGAGCCGGGTCTCGGGCGGAGCCGGACGAGTCCCTCGGAAGGCGGGCCCGCCAGGATCGCCTAAACTCCTGGGCCGCGACGAGACCTTCTCTATCTCTATAGCTCACTCCATATCTCTCTCGATACGGTCGCAGGAGCGCGTCCCATGGCAGAAATCCAGCTTGCTGCAGAGCCGGGCCGGCCAGACGGCAGCCGGCAGAGCCGCCGTCTCCGTCGCTCGGGAAGGATCCCGGCGATCGTCTACGGGCACGGGATCGACCCGATCGCGGTGTCGGTCGATGCCCGCGACCTTCGTTCTGCCCTGAGCGGGGAGGCGGGAAGTCGCGCTCTTCTAGATCTGCACGTCGGTTCGAAACGGCACCTCGCGGTCGCCAGGCAGCTGCAGCGCCACCCGGTGCGCCACAATGTCATCCACGTCGACTTCCAGGTCGTGAGCCGCGACGAGATCATCGCGGCGGACGTTCCTGTCGTGCTGGTGGGGGACGCCGTTGCCGTGCACCGGGGTGACGGGACAGTTGGTCTCGAGTTGCAGACGCTCACGGTGAAGGCTCGACCCGCCGATCTGCCGCCGTCGATCGAGGTCGACGTCTCTCAGCTGGAGATCGGGCAGACGATCCGCGTGAGCGACATCCAGCTACCTGAGGGCGTGACGACCGATGTCGACTTGGACCACGCGGTCGTCATCGGCCAGGCGCCCCGCGTCGAGGTCGTGGCGGAGGAGGCCGAGGCGCCAGAGGGTGCCGAGGCGCCAGAGGGCGCCGAGTCGACTGGGGGAGGCGTTGCCGGCGCAGGCTCCCGCGAGCGCGAGCAGCCGCCGGCTGCCGGCGACGAAGGCGCCGGCCAGAGCTGAGTCTCTTCCGGGCGGCTCGGGCGACTCGGGCGGCTCGGGTAGCTGGGGCGGATCGGGCGGCTGGGGCGGATCGGGCGACTCGGGAAGGACCGGACCGACGGCCGCCGGAGCCCACGACTGCCGACCTGCTCGCAGTCGGGCTCGGCAACCCCGGGCCCGAGTACGCCCACACTCGGCACAACCAGGGTGCGGATGCTGTCCGGTTGCTGGCGAGCAGGCACGGGGCGCGTCTCAAGCCCGAGAAGGGCGCCGTCGCCGAGACCGCCGTTGTGCGGAGCGCGGGTAAGGTGCTCGTTCTTGCCGTGCCGCACACCTACATGAACGACTCCGGGATGGCCGTTCGGGTGCTCGCGAGACGGTATGTCGGCGAGGACGCATCGAGGATAGTGATCCTCCACGACGAGCTCGATCTCGAGCCTGGCGTTGTCCGCTTAAAGGAAGGCGGCGGGATCGCAGGTCACAACGGGCTCCGCTCTATCGGTCAGCACCTCCACACGAGAGACTTCATCCGTGTGAGGATCGGAGTCGGCAAGCCCGCCGGTCGCGCCGCCGGCGTCGACCATGTGCTCAGCCGACCGGGCAGGAAAGAGCGCGAGGTGCTCGACATAGCGCGTGAAACAGCCGCCGACGCCGTCGAGGTTCTTGTCTCCGACGGCGTTGTCGCGGCGATGAACCGCTTCAACTGTCGAACGTGACCCTCGATCGGCTTCCTCGCCTCCTCGCCGGTGAGCCCGGCCTCGCCGAGCTCCTCGGCAAGGACGACAGCGTGGTCGCAGTCGCCGAGCCTGCTCGTGCCGTCGTCCTGGCGGCGCTCGGGGCCGTCGGAACCGCTCCGGTCGTCCTCGTCGCTACGCCCACCATGCGGGAGGCGGAGAACCTCGCCCATGACCTGACCGCCTACTGCGAGAAGGACACCATCGACCTCCTCCCGGCGTGGGAGACGCTCCCCTTCGAGCGAGTCTCGCCGGGCGTCGAAACGATGGGTCGGCGGTTACGGGCGATGTGGCGCCTTCGGAACGCGACGCCAGGCTCCGCCGGGTTGCGCGTCGTCGTCGCTCCCATCAGGGCGCTGCTGCAAAGGCTCGGCCCCCGTGTCGAGGACGCGGAGCCCATCGTCGTCCGCGCAGGAGCCGAGCTCGACGCCGACGCCCTCGTCGAGCAGCTCGCACGCGCCGGTTACCGACGCGAGTACCAGGTCGAGCATCGCGGCGAGTTCGCGGTGCGGGGAGGCATCATCGACGTCTTCGGATCGACCGCCGATCAGGGAGCGCGCATCGATCTCTGGGGAGACCAGGTCGACCGGCTCACCCAGTTCGACGTGAGCGACCAGCGTTCGACAGCCGATCTCGACGAGGTGGAGCTCTTCGGCTGCCGCGAGCTCATCCTGACAGAAGCGGCTCGCGACCGAGCACGTGAGCTGGCAGTGCGGGGCCCGGTAGCTCGTGACGTCTTCGAGCGCATAGCCGAAGGGCTTTTCTTCGACGGGATGGAGTCCTGGCTCCCATGGCTCACCGATGACGAGCGGCTCTTCACGGACTTGCTCGTGGCCCAAGCCAGGGTGGTGCTTGTCGAGCCGAGGCGGATGCGCGACCGGGCGAGCGAGCTCGTAGACGAAGAGCACGCGCTGGCGGAGGCGCTCGCACCCACGTGGAACGCGTCGACCGACCAGGTGACGGCCCGGCTCCATCTTCCCTTCGACCGCCTGCTCGCCCGCACGCCAGCTCGGGTGGCTTCCTTGCTGCCGAGCGCGAGCGGTCCGGACGTGGCATCTGTGCCTGCCAACGGCTGGCCGCCTGTGCTGGGCGACGCCCCCGGCCTAGCTCGCCGTCTCGGAGAGCTGAGCCGGGAGGGCTACCGGGTCGTCATCGCGGCAGACGGCGCCGGATCCGCCCTCCGCATCCAGGCCGTCCTCGGCGAGAACGGCGTCAGCGCCGATCTCGCCCCGGACGCCGAGCCGGTGGCGTCCGGGGCCGAGCCGCCGGCGCGCCCCGCGGCCGCCTCCACCGCGCCGGGTTATGGCCCCGATCGGGGCAACAACCTCGACCACTACCCCGGACCGGACCGCCCCCCCGCAACAGCACCGGGGATCACCGACGTCGACGTCCTCACGCGCCCTGGCGTCCACATCACGGTCGCCCAGGTCGATGCCGGCGCCGTCTTCCCCAACTCGAAGCTCGCCATCCTCGCCGAGGCCGACATCACCGGCAGGCGCCGTCCCCACCGTCAGGCGAGGCCGAGGTCGCGATCCACCGAGGGCTTCTTCGACGACCTCGCCCCCGGGTCGTTCGTCGTCCACCACGTCCACGGCGTCGCCCGTTTCGGAGGCCTCGTGAGACGGGCGCTCGGCGGCGCCGAACGGGACTACCTCCTCCTCGAGTACCGCGGGGGGGACAAGCTCTACGTTCCCTCCGACCAGATCGACGCCATCACCCCGTACTCGGGAGGCGACAGACCCTCGCTCAATCGGCTCGGCGGCGCCGACTGGCAGCGGCAGAAGTCCCGCGTTCGCGCGGCCACTCGCCAGATAGCAAGGGAGCTCGTCCAGCTGTACCAACGCCGAGCGACGGCGCAGGGGCACGCTTTCCCCGCCGACACCCCCTGGCAGGAAGAGCTGGAGCAGTCGTTCTCCTATCCCGAGACGCTCGACCAGCTGAAGGCGATCGAAGACGTCAAGGCCGACATGGAGGATGGCCGACCGATGGACCGGCTCGTCTGTGGCGATGTCGGCTTCGGCAAGACCGAAGTGGCCGTGAGGGCGGTCTTCAAGGCGGTGCAGGACGGCTTCCAGGCGGCCGTGCTCGTCCCGACGACGCTGCTTGCGAGTCAGCACGCCCAAACCTTCGCCGACAGGTTGGCCCCCTATCCCGTAAGGGTCGAGATGCTCTCGCGCTTTCTCACGCCAGGAGAGGCGCGGACGGTAGCCGACGGGCTTGCCGATGGCTCGGTCGACGTCGTCATCGGCACGCACCGCCTCCTCGCGTCCGACATCAGCTTCAAGCGCCTCGGGTTCCTCGTCGTCGACGAGGAGCAGCGCTTCGGCGTGAGCCACAAGGAGGAGATAAAGAGGATGTCAACGGGCATCGACGTCCTCACTCTCACGGCGAGCCCGATCCCGCGCACGCTCGAGCTCTCCCTCACGGGCATCCGCGATCTCTCCCTGATAAACACACCCCCTTCCGAGCGCCAGCCCATCCTCACTTACGTCGGCGAGTACGACGACAGAGCCGTAGCCGAGGCGATCAGGCGGGAGCTCCTGCGAGAGGGTCAGGTCTTCTTCGTCCACAACCGGGTTCAGGACATAGAGACCGTCGCCGACCGCCTGCGAGCGCTCGTGCCGGACGCCCGGATCGCCGTCGCCCACGGCCAGATGGACGAGGGTTCCCTCGAGCAGGTCGTGCTGGACTTCTGGGAGGGTCGTCACGACGTCCTCGTCTGCACGACGATCATCGAGTCCGGTATCGACATGCCTACCGTGAACACGCTCGTAGTCGACCGGGCCGACCTTCTGGGGCTCGGCCAGCTTCACCAGCTACGCGGTCGTGTGGGGCGCGGAGACCGCAGGGCTTACGCGTACCTCCTCTTTCCTCCTGACAAGGTGATAACCGAGCAGGCATACGAGCGCCTCCGGACGATCGGCGAGCACACCGAGCTCGGTTCCGGCTTCAAGATCGCCATGCGTGACCTCGAGATCCGCGGGGCCGGGAACCTTCTCGGCCACGACCAGTCGGGCCACATAGCGGCTGTCGGCTACGACCTCTACGTCCGCATGGTTTCCGAGGCGGTCGC
>JASHRK010000269.1 GCA_030037405.1 Acidimicrobiales bacterium
CGGCCGGAACGGAGCGATGCCGGCGACTTCGGGACGGGCGAGCGGCCGGGGCGAGGCGGCCGCCACGACGACCGGGGCCGATCGGGCAGCGACGGCACGCTCGAGCGAGGCCCGGCGCAGCCGCGCCGTCCCCCCTTCGCAGGAGAGCACCGTGCCCTCACGGCAGGCGAGACGCTCCCGCCTCCCGCCGTCGAGCCGGCGGAGGGCCTCGAGGCTCACGAGATCGGCCGGGCCGAGGTCGACGGCGAGGAGGCCGAGCGCCTGTCCCATCCCGAGCTCGTGGGCGAGATATGCCGGAACGGCGCCACTACCGCGGTCTGCGCTCACGTCCCCGCACCATACGAGGTCCGAGCCTTCGAGGTGCGGAGCGAGACAGCTCGCCACCCACTCGCTCGGCCACTCCGGGTCCGCCTCGACGTGGACGAGCTCGCTGCCGGGCGGTACGAGCCCTGCCGCATCGGAGAGCACCTTCCTGCAGCTCTCCGTGCCGGCCGATACGACCCGGAGCCGCCCGCCCCACCGCTCGGCGCAGCGAAGCGCCCATTCGAGGGCGGCGCAGTCTGCAGGCGAAGCGCCGAGGGAGAGAGGGTCCGCGATCGCCTCCCCGGTAAGAGGGTCGGTGCCTGCGCGAAGCTCGACGGCCTTCCAGCAGACGCTGAAGAGCCGCATCTCGCCTCCTCAGCTCCGCCGGTAGGCGACGCCGGCGCCACCTACGGGATAGTTCCACGTGATGGCGCCCTTCTCGTTGCAGACGAGGTAGCAGGTCCCGCACTCGAAGCACTGCTCGTAGCTGAAGAGCACCCCGCCGTCTGCCATCGGGGCAAAGAGGTTGGCCGGGCAGGCGGTTATGCACTCCCGCGTCGTGCAGCCGCGACAGGTATCCCCGTCGATCGTGATATGAGCCCCCGGTGCCACCCGGAACTCCGTCGTCGCCATCCGGTCCTCGAAGGCGACCTCCGGCCCGCTCTCGCCCCTCACCCGAAAGTCCTCCAGATGTCCCAGGCGTCGCGGGCGAGGTCTCTCCGCCGCAGCCCGGCCCGTTTGCGGGCGGGGCGGGCGAGCTCGAAAAGGCCGCGTTTCGGCTCGGGATTGCGGACGGTGAAGAGCTCCTCGGCGAGATTGCACAAGAGAGCGGGATAGCGGCGTTGCATGCGCTCGGACATCACGAGATCCGGCGCCCGGCGCAGCTTGCGGTGATCGGCTAGGACGAAGCTCGACTGGAGGAGCTTGGCGTAACCGCTCAGGCCCGAGGCGCTCGTGTCGGAGCGCTCGAGCGCCTCCGCCGCAGCCCGGCCCGCCAGGGCCCCCGATGCCATGGCGAAGTTCACCCCCTCGAGGAAGAGTCCGGCGGCGAGGCACATGCCGGCGGCATCGCCGGCGACGAGGATGCCGTCGCCGGCAAGCTTCGGCATCATGGCGAGACCGGCCTCCGGGATGAGGTGAGCGCCGTACTCGACGAGCTCGCTGCCGGCGAGGAGGGGGGCGATCGCCGGATGGCCGGAGAGCTCTGCCAGGAGCTCCTCGGGCCGCCTGCCCGAACGGGCGAGGTCGTCGAGCACGAGCACGACGCCGACCGAGAGGCTCTCGGCGTTCGTGTACAAGAAACCCCCACCTGCCACCCCACCCGTCCCCCCGAGGATCTCGAAGTCGGCGCCTTCCCCGGGCGCCAGGGCGAGACGGCGCTCGATCTCGCCGGCGGGCAGCGCCCGCACCTCCTTCACGCCGAGGGTGCACTGGGCGCTCTCGAGGGGCGGCGCCAGGCCCGCCTCTCGGGCGATGAAGGAATTGACGCCGTCGCAGGCGATGACGATCCGCGACTCGATGTCGCCCTCCGGGCGGTCGGTGGAGACGCCTCCCACGCGGCCGGCGGGATCCCGCAGGAGCTTCGTCGCCGTCGTAGAGGTGACGAGGGTGGCCCCCTCGCGCTCGGCCCGCCCCGCCAGCCAGGAGTCGAAGGCCGGCCTCAAGGCCGTCGCCCCGTTGTAGGGCGGCGCGCCCCAGGCGGCCGAGCGGAAGTCGACGGCGAGCGACTGCGTCTTCGTGAGGACCATCGTGACGCGGCGCGTCACCCAGCGCTCGATGGGGGCCTCGTCGGTCCACTCGGGGATGATGGCATCGAGGACGCGCCCGTAGACGACGCCGCCGTAGAGGTTCTTCGCGCCCGGGTAGGGCCCCCGTTCGAGGAGGCAGACGGACTTCCCGGCACGGGCAAGGACAAGGGCGGCAAGCGAGCCGGCCGGGCCAGCCCCGACGACGACGGCGTCGTAGCGTTCAGTCGGCACGGGCCGCCGCCTCCGCGCGGGAGGCAAGGAGTCGCTCGAGGGCACGGAGGGTGCCGGCAGCGTCGGCGACGACTGCGAGGTCCGCTATGGCCATCATGGGGGCACTCGGGTCGGTGTTGACTGCGATCACGTGGGCGGGGTCTCCGATCCCGCCCACGTGCTGGGCCGCCCCGGAGATCCCGAAGGCGACATAGAGCTCGGGTCGGACGGAGACGCCGGTGGTCCCGATCTGGCGGTCGTGGTCGACGAGGCCGGCGTCGGTCACGGCCCGCGTCGCCCCGACTGACGCGCCCAGCCTCTCCGCCACGCGGGCGAGCAAGGCGAACTCCTCGGGACCGCCGAGCCCCGCCCCGCCCGCAAGGATCCTCGGCGCATCGGCGAGGTCCATGCTCGCCGGCTCGGGGGCAAGCACGCCGAGGATCTCGGGGTCGGGATCGGCAGCGGGAGCTGGAGCTGGAGCTGGAGCTGGAGCGGGAGCGTCGGGGCCGGAGGCGGAGCCGGAGCCGGTGGCGAGCGAGGGCGTGCTCTGCCGGGTACGCGGTCGCCCGACCGGGCGTCCCCTGGCGAGCAACGTCGCCACAAAGGGCCCGGTGACCTGCAGCTCGACCAGCTGGGCGCCTCCCCGCCTGACTACGCGAGCCCAACCGGGGTGAACCTCAATCGCCGCCGCGAGAAGGGGGACGCCGAGGAGAGCGGCGAGGCGCGGGGCGAGGTCGCGCCCGTCGGGCGACGAAGGAAGGATCACGACCGCCTCCGCCCCGACAACCGGGGCGATGGCCCTCGCGTAGCTCGTCGGGCCGAAAGGCCCGAGCTCGAGCTCGTCGAGGCGCCAGGACGCCGCCGCGGGAGCCCATCGCCTCGCCCGCGGCTCGGCGAGCTCGGCCGCCGCCTCCGCCGCCCCCTCTCCGGCCACGAGCGCCACCCCGCCTGCCTCGGCCACGGCCTCTCCCGCACCCGCCGGCAGGAAGCCAGCCCGCACTGGCACGACGGCGATCACACCGTCCCCCCCGCCCTCGCCCCCTCGATCACTGCCGCATGGGCGCGCCGGGGAGCTACGCAGTCCCCCACCCGCTGCAGGGAGCAAACGGGGGCCGCCTCCTTGAGCGCCCTGTACAGAGCGTCCTCGGGCTCCGGGGCGACGGCGAGCACGATCCAGTCCACCCTCCGTGTCTCTTCGACACCTGTCGGGTGATGAAGGAGAGTGACCCCGGAGGCGTCCACGCCCATGACGACGCGGTCCGTCGAGCAGGCGATCCGCTTCGCGGCCGACCGCATCATGAAACCTTCCAAGTCGAGTGTGATGCCGAGATCCTGCCCGACGACCATGCCCGGCGTCACGATCTCGACCGAGGCGCCCCGGTCTGCGAGCAGCTCGGCCACGCTCGTGGCCTGATGGAACCCGAGCTCGTCGACGAGAAGGACCTCGCCTGACGGTTCGGCGGTCCCCTCGAGGACGGCTCTCACGTCGACCACCTTCCCGGGCGGGACCGCGGCCGCCCAGGGCGGGACGGCTGGGCGGGACCCGGTCGCCACTATGACGGCGTCCGGCTTGCGCGAGAGGACTTCCTCGAGGTCCGCCTCGAGACCGAGCTCGATCTCGACTCCGAGCTCTGCGCACTCCCTCAGCTGGTTGCGCACGAGGTCGCCGATCTCCGCCCGGTTCGGGACTCTGGCAGCGAGGCGGATGCACCCTCCGGTCTCTCCGGTGCGCTCGAGAACGGTTACCTGGCAGCCCCTCGACGCCGCCGCGATGGCGGCCTGCAGGCCGGCAGGACCGGCGCCGACGACGACGAGACGCCTGGTGCCACGCAGTGCGCCGGGCGCCGCTCGGGCGGGTGGCGCGGGCGCGGTGGCCGGTGCGCTTGGCGCAGCGGGCGGCTCGGCGGGGGCACTCGGGAGGGGCGCGGACTCGCGACCGGTGAGCGGGTTCTCGATGCAGCCGAGCCAGCGGTTCAGGCCCATGCGCCCGACGCACTCCTGGTTGCAGGAGAGGCAGAGGCGGATCGACTCAGCCCTCCCCGCCCGCGCCTTGCGGGTGAAGTCGGCATCGGCAATCTGCCCCCGTACCACGCCGACGAGATCGCAGTGGCCTTCGGCAAGAGCTCGTTCCGCCTGCAGAGGGTCCTTGAAGCGTCCTACGCCGACGACAGGGAGGCGGACCGCCTCTCTCATGGCGGAGGGTATGAAGCTCGCGTAACCGGGGGGGACGTGCATGGAGGCCTCGATCATGTAGAGCGTCGCCGTGGCGACGCCGATCGAGGTGTTCACGTAGTCGGCACAACCCTGGCGCTCGACCATCTCGGCGACGCCGACCGCCTCGTCGATCGTTATCCCGCCCTCGATCAGCTCGTCCCCGCAGAGGCGCACGCCGACGGCGAGCTCCGGCCCGATCGCCTCGCGCACGGTCTGCAGGAGCTCGAGCAAGAGGCGGGCACGCCCTTCGAGGGAGCCCCCGTAGCGGTCGGTGCGCAGGTTGGTCGCCGGCGAGAGGAACCCCCGCACGATGGAGCTGTGCGAGCACTGCAGCTCGATGCCGTCGAAACCCCCCTCTTTGCAGTGGCGCGCCACCGTGGCGTAGCCGGCGACGATCTCTTCTATCTCGGCCTCGTCGACGGCATGGGGGACTTCCCGGAAGAGAGGGTCGGCCACGGCCGACGGCGCCCAGACCGGGAGGCGGGTGTACATGCCGGAAGCCTGCCCGCCGTTGTGGTTGATCTGGGCGAAGATGGGAGTCCCGTGACGATGGACGGCGGCCGTGATGCGCCGGTATCCGGGGAGGACGGCTGGTTGGTAGCCGTGGATGAGTTTCTCGTAAGGCCAGTCGGTCGCATGGGTCGAGTGCTCCTCGGTGATGATCAGGCCAGCCCCGCCGGCCGCCCGGGCGGCGTAATAGGCGGCATGCTGCGCCGTCGGCAGCCCATCCTCGGCGTAGTTCGTGAGGTGGGCGGAGAAGACGAGGCGGTTGCGAAGCGTCACCGGCCCGATCCGGATGGGCGAGAACAGGAGCGGGTAGCGAAGGCTCGAGGTCACCGGGCACCCGCAAGGCGGAGAGCGGCGCGGCGTCCCTCGAGGATCGCCTCGTGGATAGTCCGGGGCGCGACGACATCCCCGGCGAGCTGGACGCTGCCGGGAGGCAGGGAGGCGGCGAGCGCCCGCGCCAGGGAGTCCTCGGGCAGGCGGTAGCCGGCATCGACGAGGACTGCGCCAGCGATCACTTGCCGCGACCCGCTGAAGCGATCCTCGACCGTGACGCCGCTCCCGTCCACCCCCCGCACGACCGAGTGCCGGGCCACCTCAACGCCGGCCCGCGCAAGGCGGGTGTTGGCAGGCACGAGGTCGCCGCTTCGCGCCAGCTCCGCCCCGGCGACGAAGTCAGGCGTGGCGAGCACGACTCTGTCGCCGAGAGCGGCGAGAAGCTCGGCGACGCCCACTCCGACGGGGCCGCCCGCCGGATCCCAGACGACGGCGGGGCCTGGACCTCCCGCCCCCGGCAGGCGCTCGGCCGCCAGGAGGTCGGCCGCCATGACGGCGGCGCCCGGAGCTACGACCTCGTACTGGCGCCGGCCGGGCCTCGAGCCTGTGCAGCAGACGACGGGACCGTCGTGCATGTCGAGCTCCTCCAGGGTGAGCTCGTGGCCGGAGACGATCGTCACGCCGGCGAGACGGCACTCGTTCTCGAGCCACCCGACCAGGGATGCGAGACGCTCCCGACCCGGCACGCGGGCTGCTGCCCTCGTGACCATCCCTCCGAGGGAGTCCTCCCGCTCGAATAGAACCACCTCGCGGGCCTGATGAGCCAGGACTCGTGCGCACTCGAGGCCGGCCGGTCCGGCGCCGACGACGATCACCGCTTTGGCAGCTGGGGCGGAGCGGACCGAGGGGGCCGGGGGCGCTGCCAGCGCCAAGGGATCGGGGTCGGTCGTCTCGTGCCCGCTCCGCGGCTCCCCGATGCAGGCCACGATAGGGTTGCGCACGTCTCTCACCTGGCAGAGCTGGTTGCAGAGCACGCAGGGACGCACGCGGTCACGCCTGCCCGAGACGATCTTGGAGGCGAGCTCGGGGTCGGCGATCTGCGCCCTCGTCATCTCGACGGCGTCCGCCTTGCCCGCCGAGAGGAGCGCCTCGGCTTCGTCAATCTCGACGAGAGAGCCTTGGCAGACGACGGCGACGCTCGCCGGCAGCGCTCCCCGGATCGAAGCCGCCAGCTCGGCGTTGAAAGCGGCTGGCGTGTGGGCGTCCGGGCGGGTCGCCCAGGTGGCGTAACCCGAGCCTCGCACCACGGTCACGTAGTCGAAGAGGGGGCCTCGGGGGTACGAGGCGAGGCGGACGAGATGCTTAGCCGCCGTCTCGGGGACGATCCCGGCCCATGGGGCGAGCTCGTCGCAGCTGGCACGAAGGCCGACGACGGCGCCCGGTATAGCCGCCCGCACGCTGGCAAGCGTCTCCTCGACGAGAAGGAGGTGGTCGGCTCCGTAGCGATCGTCTCTCCGGTTCGTGAGGGAGGAGACAAACTGGCGAAGCAGGCTCCACTGCCCGGCGCTTACCTCGACTCCATCAGCCCCGGCTGCAACGGCGGAGGCAGCCGCCCGGGCGAAGGCGCCAACGATAGCTTCGACATCCGCTGCCTCCATCGCCTTTGGGATCTCTCGTGTCACGACGTCGGGCACGCTCGAGGGGCCGAGGAGGGCTTGCTGGTGGTAGGCACTCGATCCCTGACCGCCGGAATGCCCGATGGCGGCGATAACCAGGGCTCCCTCGGCGTGGCACGCGGCGGCGACCTCTCCCCAGCCGGCCTCGCATTCGGCAGCGAGCGGCGCCCTCTCGTAGGGCCAATCGGAGCCGTCAACCGACGCCTCCTCGGTCACGACGAGGCCGGCGCCGCCAGCCGCCCGCGCCCGGTAGTACGCCACGTGCCGCTCGGAGATGGCACGGCGCCGCCCCAGATTGGTCTCGTGAGGGCCGAAGACTATGCGATTGCGTGCAGTCAGGAGACCGAGTCGTAACGGGTCGGCGAGGCTCGTCACCTCCGGGTCGGGCCGAGGGCGATCGGGACCGGGCCGGCGACCGGGTGGCGGTCGGGGCTAGCGACCGGGCCGGCGACTGGGCCGGCGACCGGGCGGGCGATCGGGCGAGAGTTTCGACGCGAGTTAGGTACCCTATAGGCGCTTAACTCGCGTCGAAACGACGCGGACCCGTCCGACGGGGATCCGACCGACGGGGATCCGACCGCCGCGAGGGCGCTTTCGCCATGGCCGAGCACGCACTCGGGATCGGGGCCGTCGAGTGGCAGGCCGGTAAAGAACTTGGCCGCCATGCACCCCCCGTGGCAGACGGGGAACGAGCCGCATGCGTTGCACACCCCGCCTTCCGAGGGCTCCCTGAGGTGGGCGAAGAGCTCGGCCGAGCGCCAGACGGCAGCAAAGCCGCCCGGGTCGCGGACGCTCCCGGCCTTGAACTCCGGATGCATCACGAAGGGGCAGGCGTAGACGTCGCCGAGAGGGTCGACGAGGCAGACGACCCGGCCGGCCCCGCACATGTTGAGCCCTGGGAGCGGCTCACCGAGAGGCGCCAGGTGGAAGAAGGAGTCCCCCGTCAGCACGTCGGGATGCTCTACGAGAAAACGGTGCACCGAGACGAGCTGCTCTCTCGTCGGGCGCAGCTCGTGCCAAGAGGAAGCACCCCGGCCCGAGGGCCGAAGACGGGTGACTCGCAGCTTGGCGCCGTAGCTCTCCGCTAGAGCAAGCAGCTCTTCGAGCTCGCCGGCGTTGTGGCGGGTCACGACGACGCTCAGCTTGAAGCCTTCGAAACCGGCGTCGGCGAGCGCCGCCATCCCCCGCAGGGCGAGGGCGTGGCTGCCACCCCCGCGCACGATGTCATTCGACCGGGGGGTGGCGCCGTCCAGGCTCACCTGGATGTCGAGGTAGTCCATGGCGGCAAAACGACGCGCTCTCTGCGGAGTCATGGTCGTGCCGTTCGTCGAGAACTTGATGCCGAGGCGGGAGTCGACGGCGTAGCTCACGAGGTCGACGAAGTCCCTCCTCAAGGTGGGTTCCCCCCCGCCTATGTTGACGTAGAAGACCTTCATCGACACGAGCTCGTCGACGAGCCTTCGCGCCTCCTCGCTCGTCAATTCTCGCGGGTCCCGCCGGCCGGAGCTCGACAGGCAGTGGATACAGGCGAGGTTGCACCCGTAGGTGACCTCCCAGGTGAGACAGATCGGGGCATCGAGCCCGCGGGCGAGACGCTCGGTAAGAGGGCCGGTACCGGGGGCGGCACGGAAGCCCGTACCGGGGGCGGCACGGAAGCCGGTACCGGGGGCGGCACGGGGGCCCGTAAGGCGGCCGGGCCGTTCAGCGGGCACGGATCACCTCGCTCGAGAGAAGCGACCTGAGCGCCTCCTCGAAGCTGCCCGCTCGCTCCGGCCCGATCTCGGCCGCCTCCATCGCCATCGACGCCGAGGGGTGCTGCCCGAGCGTCTCGACAAGGCGTACCAGCTCCGCCGAGCGTAGGAAGTTGAGCCTCCGGTTGCCGTAGTGGTACGCGAGGGCCCCGAAGGGCTCGTGCCTGAGGGCGACCTGCGGATCGAGCTCGTACGGGCGGGAGAGGTCTAGCTCGGGCGGGCTGCCGGAGGTCGCCCGATCAGTAGACCCCGCACATACCATCGATCGAGATCTCCTCGACCAGGACCTCGTACTCGACGAGCGGGGACTCTTCGAGCCCTTGCTCTCGAGCCCTGCCCACCGCTCCCCCGGCGGAGCTGCCCACCGCTCCCCCGGCGGGGCTGCCCACCGCACCCTCGGCGGGGCGGCCCACCACGGGTTCGGCAGGGCGTCGCGGCGCCGCCACCGCCACCGGGCCGTCGAGCAACGACACGCGCTCGTGCACAGTCTCTGACATCTACGCCTCCATGGACGACTCGAACTGGCGGGCAGTCACCTCGCCGGACGAGCTAGGCCGGCGGCGGTGTGATCTGCCCCGAGAAGTACGCCGTGGCCTGAACCGAGAGCGACCAGGCCATGTTGCTCTTCACGAGCACGTTAACGCTCGAGCCCGCCCCGGAGCCACCCGTCGGAGAGGGTGAGACCTCCTGGATCGTCACCAAGCGCTTCATCGAGTAGAGATCGGTGAGGAACTTGATGACCTGGGCGCGCGTGCCCGTGAGAGACAGCGTGATCGGGATCGTGCTGAGAGTCGATCCCGTCGCCGCGGCCACCGTCGTCGAGCAGTCAAGGCTCGAGATGTCGACGCCGTCCGCCTTCTTCAGCTGCCCGATCTCCTGCACGAGCTGTCCCTGCTCGGGAAGGACGGGCACGGCGTCGGCGTAGGTGGCGAGGAATGTCGAGTACTTCTTCACGATCTGGCTCTCGCGGATGACCTGGGCGAGCTTGGCGTCAAGGCTGAGAATCGTGGACCGTTCCGTCGTCTGCTGAGCCTTCACGGAGGCGAGCTTGTTGCTCTCGGGCGACCACCAGGCGAAGTACCAGACGATGAGGGCGACGATGACGACGGCGATGCTGATGAGGATCCGCGGCCTCTTCAAGAAGTCGAGGTTGAGTTCGTTGAGCCTGTTCACTTGTCGGTCACCTCGAACTTCTGCAGGCGCCCCGACTCGATCGTGCCGAGCACGGCAAGCTCAGAGGTCCATGTCACCGACCCGTTGGCGCTCGTGAGGCCGGAGAACTCGACGGGCCGGAACTGCGGTGAGCTGTCCATCGCCAGCAACCAGCTCTTGAAATAGGAGAAACCCGCCGTCGTGCTGAGCGTCACGTTGACGTTGGCGATCACGACGTTCTCACGGGCCGCCAGGGAAGACGAGGTGTCCGGGAGGGTCGTCGTGGTCGTCGTCGTGCCCGTGCTTGAAGACGAGCTCGACGTCGTCGTCGTCGCAGCCACGGGAGGGACGAAGGTGCCCGAGAAGGAGGTGACTATGCCGCCCTTCGGCGTCGCCCCCTTCAGGTCTGTCAGCACGAGGGGCCAGTCGACCTCGTTCTCGAGGACCGGGGCGACGGCGCCCTCGTCGGCCACGATCTCGTTGTAGGTGTGGGCCGCTTTGCTCTTCCTCGCTATCTCCTGGTTGAGGTTGGCGGCCTGAGCCTTGAGCGAGCTCTCGGTGCTCTCGGCGCCGCGCACGTTGAGGTACTTGAGGACCCCGAGTCCCACTAGGGCCACGAGCACCACGACGGCGGCGATTACGAAGCTTCGCTCGATACGGGCCCGCCTGCGGGCGGCGGTGATCTCAGGAGGAAGGAGGTCAAGGGGCTTGACGCCCGCGGCGTCCGGGAGGGCGAGGCCGATGACGGTGGCCACGAGCGGGTCACGCCGCTGGACGTCCTCCGGCGCCAGGTTGAGAGCGCTCACGTCGACGCGATCGAGAGCGCTGCCAGAGATGACCTCGGCGCGCAGTTGCTGCTGGAGCCGTTCGGCGAACCCGTACAACCGGGAGCCGCCGCCGGTCAGGATGACACGGCGAACCTCGGATCGACCCGACAGCGTCGAGTAGTACTCGATCGAGCTCCGGATCTCGGCGAGAAGCGACGTTGCAGCCTCGTTGGCGGCCGACTCGGCCGCCCGGATGTGAGGACCCGTCTGGTCGAGGTTGCGTTTCGCACTCTCGGCATCGTCGATGGGCAGGTCGAGCGCCCCGGCAATAGCCGCCGTGACGGCGTCGCCGCCTTCGGCGATCGTCCGCACGAAGTGGGGGACTCCCTCCTCGTGCACGACGATCGTCGTGAGCCCGCTCCCGATCGAGACGATCGCCTCCGGCCCGACAGCAGGAAGGGTCGGGTCGTAGAGGGCGCGGACGAGGGCGGAGGAGCCGAGGTCCACCGACACCGGCATCAACCCGGCCGCCGTCACTGCCTCGAGAAGCGGGTCGACGAGGTCGCGGTGGGCCGCCGCGAGGATGACACGACGCAGAGGAGTGCCGTCCGGGGCGGTGACGTCCTCGAGTGGCCTGGCAGACAGAAGCGTCTTCTCGACCGGGAAGGGGATGACGTCCAGTGCCTGCAACCGGACGGCAGAGTCGAGCTCGCTGTCGGGGACGGGCGGCATGTCGAGCTCGCGGGTGATCGCCCGAAGACCGGACACCCCGAGATGCACCTCCCGCACGGAGAAGCCGCCCTCCTTCACGCACCGCTCTATGGCGGCCGTGACGGCCGAGACGTCGACTACCGTGCCGTCGACGACGGACCTCGCCGGCAAACGGACCTGCCCAAGGTTGACCAGCTTCGCCCGTGAGCCGCTCAAGGACATCTCGGCGATACGGACGGCGCTGTTGCTCACCTCGATGCTGACGCGCCTCGATCCTGTGCGTGCCATCATCGCCACCTGTTCGGGTTCGCGGTTCTCCCGCCTTTGAACGACCGCGTCACGCGTTGCTCCCTTGCTTCTGGATGATGGTGTAGATGTTGAACATCGGGAGGTACATCGATATGACGATGGCCCCTATGCAGGCGCCCATCGTGACGATAAGGAGCGGCTCGAGCACCGACGTGAGGCTCTCCACGGTCGCCGTCACCTCGTTGTCGTAGAACATCGCCACCTTCTCGAGCATGGAGTCGAGGGCGCCAGACTCCTCGCCGGTCTCGATCATCTGGGTGACCATGAGGGGTATCACGTCGTACTGGGCGAGGGTCGCAGAGAGGGAATGGCCTTCCCGCACGCCGTTCTGGGCACCTCGCACGGCGTCCGAGACGAGCTGGTTGCCGCTGTTGTCCGCCACGATGTCGAGGGCCTCGATGATGGGCACGCCGGCGGCGAGGAGCGACGAGAGCGTCTCGGTGAAGCGGGCGAGCGCGATCTTGTGGGTGAGAGGGCCGAAGACGGGGGGCTTGAGCTTTAGCTGGTCCCACTTGTGCCTGCCGCCCGGGGTGGCGATCCATCGGCGGATGAGGACGACGATGGTGGCGATGACGGCGATCACGACGACCAGCCAGACGCTCGCGAGCGTGTTCGAGATCTTGATCACGATCTGTGTCGGGACAGGGAGAGGGGCGTGCAGCTGGCCGAAGAGTTTCTTGAAGATCGGGACGACGAAGATCATGAGCGCCGTGACGATGACGATCACGAGGCAGACGACGATGCTCGGGTAGGCCATGGCCGACCTCACCTTGTGACGCAGGGCCACCTGCTTCTCCAGCGTCGTCGAGACCTTGAGGAGGACGGTGTCGAGTTGCCCGCCGACCTCCCCGGCGCGGACCATGGAGATGTAGAGCGGGGGGAAGATCTTCGGCAGCTTCTCGAGGGCGGTCGAGAGAGCGCTGCCCTCCTCGACGTCCTGCTTCACCGCCAGCATCGCCTCGCGAAGCGGCTTCGACTCGATCTGGTCGGCGAGGACGCTCAGGGAGCGCACGAGGCTGAGCCCGGAAGCGACCATCGTCGCCAGCTGCCGGCTCATGAGGGCGATGTCCTTCAGCTTGACGCGGTCGCTCAGCCCGGGGATGCGAATCTCCATACGGAGATTGACCCGGCCCGTGGGCTTGATCTCGACCGGGGCGTACCCCATGTCTCGGAGCTTCGCGGCGACAATGGACATCGAGTCGGCCTCGAGCACTCCAGAGATGAGGTTGCCCTCGCGGTCTCGGACCTTGTAGTCGAAGTTCGTAGCTGCCATCTGCCTACCCCTTCAGGTGGTCTCGGAGCTCGGAAGGATCGTGGCAGCGGTCGAAGGCGACCGCCTCGGTGATGCGCCCTGCCTTCACGGCTCGGGCCAGCCCCTGGTCCATCGTCTGCATGCCGACAGCGCCTCCCGTCTGCATGAGCGAGTAGACCTGGTGCGTCTTGGCCGTCCGGATGAGGTTACGAATGGCGGGCGTGCAGACCATGATCTCCACGACGGGGAGACGCCCGAGGCCGCTCGCGGAGATGATGAGCTGCTGGGTCACGACCGCCTCGAGGGTCCCGGCAAGCTGGATCCTCACCTGGTCCTGCTGAGAGGTCGGGAAGACGTCGATGATGCGGTCGATCGTCTGGGGCGCGTCCTGGGTGTGCAGGGTCGCGAAGACGAGGTGGCCGGTCTCTGCCGCCGAGATCGCCGTGGCGATCGTCTCGAGGTCGCGCATCTCGCCGACGAGGATGACGTCGGGGTCGGCGCGCAGCACGTGGCGGAGCGCCTCGGCGAACGAGAACGTGTCCTGGCCGACCTCGCGCTGGTTGACGATGGCGCGCTTGTGGGTGTGAAGGAACTCGATCGGGTCCTCGATCGTCATCACGTGCACGGGCTTGGAACCGTTGATGATGTTGAGCAATGAGGCGAGGGTGGTCGACTTGCCCGACCCCGTCGGCCCGGTCACGAGCACGAGGCCACGGCGCAGCTCGGCAAAGGTCTCCACCACCTCTGGGAGCCCGAGAGACTCGAACGGCGGATCTCGTGCGGGATGGCGCGGAGCACGGTCCCGATCGAGCCCCTCTGCTGGAAGACGTTCATGCGGAAGCGGCCCACCCCGACGATCGTGTGCGAGGTGTCGAGCTCCTTGTCCGCCTCGAAGCGCTCCCGCAGGTTCTGGGTGAGGACGCGGTACACCATCTCCCGGATCTGCTCGTTGTCGAGGCGGGGGACGCCCTCGATGGGGCGGAGAGAGCCGTCGATCCTAATCGCGGGAGCGAGCTGGTTGGCAAGGTGAAGGTCGGAGGCGCCGTGCTCGACGGCGTAGGTAAGGAGATCGTCGAGGTCGATGCTCGTGCCGGCGGCAGCGGCGAAGCCATCCGTGACGAAACCGACGGCCGGCGTCAGCTCGGTCGTGCCGGCGTCTTCCTCGATGTCGAAGTCGAGAGCAGACGAAGGCGGCGGAGGTGGCGGGGGCGGCGGAGGCGGGCTGTCCATCATCCCACCGAGGGCTCCGGCGCCGGCTACAGGAGGGGCTACAGCCGGGGCGCCAGGGGGCGGGCCACCCGCAGCGGTGAACGGGCTGCTCGGCGAGGTGACGAAGTCGTCGAACGGACTGGCGGAGCCGCCGAAAGCTGGGTCGCCGGAAGGCGCGCTGCCCGACGCGCTGGCGGCAAGCGGGCGGTCGTCGGCGTCCTCGAATATCCCGCCTCTCTGCGTGCCCTGCGTGCTCTGGGTGCCCTGCGTGCTCTGGGTGCTCGGCGACCTCTGGGCGCTCGGCGCGCTCTCGGGCAGAGGGGCCGTCACGTCGCCCGACGGCGCCTCACCCGTGCTCGCCGGGGCGGCGTCTGCCAAGCGGGGGTAGACGGCTTCCATGATCCGCTCGATGCCTGCCGGGTCGGCGAGCACGCAACCGGCGATCTCCCGGGAGAGGAAGTCCGACAGCTTCCGCAGCTCGTCAGGCGGGAGGGGCTCGGCGCAGGCGAGCGTGAGCCGGTCGTTCTCGAGCCTGTAGCCGATCGCCCCGATGTCGCGGGCGAGCATCTCGGGCACGAGCTTGAAGGCGTCGCCCTGGGGACGCTCCTCGAAGACGTCGACCGCCTGGAGCCCTGACAGCCGCGCGAGCGCCGCCAGGGCGTCACGGGGATCGACCAGCTTGCGCTGGGCGAGCACCACCGCCACCGGCCGGCCGGACTGCGTCGCCTCTGTCAGCGCCGCCTGCCCCGCCTGGGCCGAGATCGTTCCCTGCTCGGTCAAGTCGGCGACGAGACGTCGCGACCACTCCGAACCGGAGAGCCCGTTCACCATGCTCATGCCACCACCCTCAATACCTCTTCGAGGCTCGTAAGCCCGAGAGCTGCTTTCCTAAGACCGTCATGCCGCAAAGGGACCATCCCTTGGCGGATGGCGATCCGCTCGATCTCGTCCACGGAGGACTTGTCGATGACGGCCCGCTCGATCTCCTCTGTCACCAACAGGAGCTCGTGCAAGGCGATGCGGCCGCGATATCCCGTGCGGCTACAGGCCTGGCAGCCGACGGGACGGAGAAACCGGGGCGGTCCCTGCCGCATGGCGTCGTCTTCGCTCCAGCCGAACTGGTTCAGCTCCTCCTCCGTCGGCTCGTGCCGCTCGCTGCAGTTCTCGCAGAGCTGGCGGGCGAGGCGCTGGGCGAGCACGCAGTCGAGCGCGGAGCCGACGAGGAAGGGCTCGGCGCCCATCTCGACGAGCCGCATCGGCGTGCTGGCGGCGTTGTTCGTGTGGAGGCTCGAGAGCACGAGGTGGCCCGTGAGGGCCGCCTCGATGGCGATGATCACGGTCTCGCGGTCACGAACCTCTCCGACGAGGATGACGTCTGGGTCGGACCGCAGGATCGACGGCAGGGTCGTGGCGAACGTCAGGCCCGCCTTCGGGTTCACCTGAACCTGGTTCACCCCCGGCAGCTGGTACTCGACCGGGTCTTCGACTGTCACGAGGTGGCGCTCGGCCGAGTTGAGGGCGTTCAGGGTGGCATAGAGCGTCGTCGACTTGCCCGAACCTGTCGGGCCGGTGACGAGGATCGTGCCGTAGGGCTTGCGGTAGGACAGCTCGTAGCGCGCCTGCACGGCGGGCAGGAAGCCGAGCTCTCCCAAGGACATCATGGCGTTCGACTTGTCGAGGAGCCGCATCACGACCTTCTCCCCGTGCACGGTCGGCAGGGTGGCGACACGGATGTCGACCTCACGGTTCCCCGCGGTGAGGGAGATACGGCCGTCCTGAGGAAGCCGGTGCTCGGCGATGTCGAGCTCCGCCATCACCTTGAGCCGCGTCGTGACCCCGCCCTGGATCGCCTTCGGCGACCTCGTGACGTCGTGCAGGACCCCGTCGATGCGGAACCTCACCCGCAGCTCGTCGGCGGCCGGCTCGATGTGGACGTCGGACGCCCGCTCCTGCAAGGCCTGGCGCAGGATCAGGTTGACGTACTTGACGATGGGGGCGTCCTCGACGACGGCATGGAGGTCGGTCAGCTCGAGGCCGCCGATCGGCAGGTCCGTAGCCTGGCTCACGGCGGACTGGACGGCGGCAGCCGTCTCGTCGTCCTGCCGGTAGCTCCGGGAGATGTACTCGCTTATCTGGCGGGGAGGCGAGATCACGATATGGATGTCTCGTCCGAGGATGGTGCGGATGTCGTCCATCGCGAACACGTCGGACGGGTTCACCATGGAGACGACGACGGTGTCGCCCCTGCGGCCTATGGGGAGGATCTGGTGACGGCGAGCCATCGCCTCGGGGAGGAGAGCGACCGCAGCCGGGTCCACCGGGACGTCGTTCAGGTCCACGAACTCCATCCCGAGCTCGATCGCCATCGCCTTCATGAGATCTTCGTCGGAGACGAGGCCGAGCTCGGTGAGGATGTCCCCGAGCGACCGGCCCGTCGCCGCCTGCTCCCGCAGGGCGGCGGCCATCTCCTCCGGGGTGACCTGACCACCCTCGACGAGGACCTCGGCGAGGGCAGGGCCCTTCTGCTCGGCCGTCTGGCGAGCGCGGCGGGACGAGTCGCCCTTGGGCGCCGGCTCCCGCTGGGCGGCGGCCTCCGCAGCCGCCTCGACCTCCGCCGTCACCTGGAGCAGCTCGGTCGCGGCGTCGGCGACACCCATGCTCGCGGCCTCGGTCACCGACTCCCTGGCTGCCTCCGACCCGCCGGCCACCTCCGGACGGCTGACCACATCCGGGCCGCCACGCTCGCCCGGCGCGTCCCGCTCGCTCGGCGCACCCGGGGCACCCGGCGTGCCCGGGAAAGCACCACTTGCGACCGGAGCAGCGGCTCCGGGGGCACCTGTCCCCGGAGCCCCTTCTCTCTCGGCCGCCTCGCCACCGGCAGGCGACGGCTCCTTGGCGGGCGCCTCGCCCGCCACCGCCACCCCGTCTGTCACTTCGTTACCGCTCTCCACCGCCTGTTCCGCCACCTGTGTCCCGCCTGTGCCGGGCGCGTCCCCCGCGGACGGCGTGCCGGCATCA
>JASHRK010000023.1 GCA_030037405.1 Acidimicrobiales bacterium
TGTGGGTGATCCGTACCGCCGAGTCCGTCACGTTGACGTGCTGGCCGCCGGCGCCCGAGGAGCGGTAGGTGTCGATGCGGAGCTCTTTGTCGTCGATGTCGACCTCGTCGCCCGCCTCCTCGATAAAGGGCGTCGCCTCGAGGGACGCAAAGCTCGTCTGCCTGCGATGCTGGGCGTCGAAGGGCGACATGCGCACGAGGCGGTGGACGCCGCGCTCGGCCGACATGAGGCCGTAGGCGTGCCGGCCCCGGACGATGAAGGTGGCGGAGAGTATCCCGGCCTCCTGCCCGGGCGAGACCTCGTCGATCTCGACCTCGAAGCCGCCGCGCTCGGCCCAGCGCAGGTACATGCGCAGCAGCATCTCCGCCCAGTCCTGGGCGTCTGTGCCCCCAGCCCCTCCGTGGATCTCGCAGATGGCGTCACGCTCGTCGTGCTCCCCGCTGAAGAGGCTCCTCAGCTCGAGGTCGTCGATCGCCTTGGCGAGCAACGCGATCGACTCCTGCACCTCCGTCTCGGCCTCCCCGAGAGCCTCCTCGCCTTCCTCGAGCGCGAGGCCCCAGAGCACCTCGGCATCGCTCAGGCGGAGCTCGAGGCCGTCGAGGAGGTCGACGTCAGCCTTCGCCCTGCCGTACTCGGTGTTGAGCTTCCGAGCCCGGTCGGGATCTGACCAGAGATCGGGCGCGGCGATCTCTCCCTCCAGCGCTCCAAGGCGCCCACGTACCTCGTCGAGGCGGAGGTAGACCTTGGCGGCGTCGAGGCGCTCACGCAAGAGGGCGAGCTCGTCGCCTGGCTCGGGGCGCGACGCGGCACCGGCGGCTGTTGCCATCGCTCAGCTGGCGCCGTGGCAGAGCTTGTACTTGCGACCGCTCCCGCACCAGCACGGCTCGTTGCGACCGAGCTTTGCCTGCTTGTCCGGGACCCCGGCGAGGTTGTCCCCTCCCGAGCGGGCAACGGCGCGTGCCGGGCGCGGGGCGCGGGAGGGCGCTCCAGAGCCATTCGAGCCGTCGGCGCCGTTCGACCGGTGGGCACCGTCTGGCGCTCGGGCGCCGTTCGAGCCGCTGGCGCCGTTCGAGCCGCCGGTGCCGTTCGAGCGCCGGGCGCCTTCCTCGATGACGCTCGGGGAGACGTCCATCGGATCGCCGGCGGCCACGTACTCGGCCTCCGAGAGCTCCGGTCCTGCGGCTTTGGCCTCCTCCTCCTCGTTGTCCGCGACGACGAGGTCGACGTGCATGACGTACTGCAGGTAGTCGTCGTCGATGCCCGTCCAGAGCTGCTCGAACATCTCGTAACCCTCCCGCTGCCAGGCGTTGAGGGGATCGGTCTGGGCGATGCCGCGCAGGTGGATGCCTTCCCGGAGGTAGTCCATCTCGACAAGGTGCTGGCGCCAGCGCTGGTCGATGATCTGCAGCATGAGGTTGCGCTCGAGCTGGCGGGCGGTCTCGGTCCCTCCGGGGAACGTCTGCTCGCGCTGCTCGTAGAACTCGTAGGCCTCGGTGACGATCGACTCCGTTATCTGCTCGGTGCTCACCGCCTGCTCGAGGTCTTCTGCCGTAAAGCGCGTCGGGTAGTACTTCGTCACCTCGACGACGAGGCGGGGAAGGTCCCACTCCTCGGAGAACTCGTTCGGGCAGCAGTCGGCGACGACGTGGGAGATAGCCGAGGCGAGCAGCTCCTCGGTGTACTCGCGAAGGTCGTCGCCGTCGATGATCTGGAGGCGGCGCCCGTAGACGGCCTTGCGCTGCTCGTTGTAGACCTCGTCGTACTTGAGGAGGTCCTTGCGGATCTCGGCGTTCTTCGCCTCGACGGTGTGCTGGGCCTTCTCGATCGCCCGGGTCACCATCCGCGTCTCGATCGGCACGTCCTCTGGGAAAGCCCGGTCCATCACCCAGCTGACGGCGCCCGTGGCGAAGAGCTGCATGAGCTCGTCCTCGAGCGACAGGAAGAAACGGCTCTCCCCCGGATCGCCCTGCCTTCCCGACCTACCACGTAGCTGGTTGTCGATACGGCGGCTCTCGTGCCGCTCGCTCCCGAGGACATAGAGCCCTCCGAGCTCCCGGACCTTGTCGCCGTCAACCCGGCATTGCTCCGTGAACTTCTCGACCAGCTCTCGGTAGGTGGCTTTCCCCTCGTCGCTCTCGAGGTCGAGCCCGCGGGAGATCGCCTCGTCCCGCGCCAGGCCCTCCGGGTTGCCCCCGAGGTGGATGTCGACGCCGCGGCCCGCCATGTTCGTGGCCACCGTGACGCCGTGGAGCCGCCCTGCCTGGGCGACGACGGCGGCCTCTCGGGCGTGTTGCTTGGCGTTGAGGACGGTGTGAGGGATCCCCTTCTGGTCGAGGAGCTGCGAGAGGTGCTCGGAGCGCTCGACCGACGCCGTGCCGACGAGCACGGGCTGGCCCGAGTCATAGCGCTCGACGATGTCGTCCACGACTGCGTTGAACTTGGCGTCCTCCGTCTTGTAGATGAAGTCGGCCTCGTCCTCGCGGATCATCGGCATGTTCGTCGGGATGGGCACGACGTGCAGGCCGTAGGTGGAGGCGAACTCCGCCGCCTCGGTCTCCGCCGTCCCGGTCATCCCGGCGAGCTTCTCGTACATGCGGAAGTAGTTCTGCAAGGTGACCGTGGCCCAGGTGTGGTTCTCGTCCTGGATGCGCACCCTCTCCTTAGCCTCGACCGCCTGGTGGAGGCCGTCGGACCAGCGTCTCCCTTCGAGGACGCGGCCCGTGAACTCGTCGACGATCTTCACCTCGCCGTCGGTGACGATGTACTCCTTGTCCCGCTGGTAGAGCTCCTTGGCCTCGAGGGCCTTCTGCAGCTGGTGGACGAGGCTCGTCGAGACGGCGTCGTAGAGGTTGGCGACACCGAGCTGGCGCTCGACCGAGGCGATCCCCTCCTCTGTCGGGACGACGATCCGCTTCTCCAGGTCGACCTCGTAGTCCTTGTCCCGCTTGAGGGTGCGGGCGATCGAGGCGAACTGGTAGTAGAGCTGGTTCGACTCGCTGCTCGGGCCCGAGATGAGAAGCGGCGTCCGCGCCTCGTCGATGAG
>JASHRK010000270.1 GCA_030037405.1 Acidimicrobiales bacterium
AAGACCAGGTCAGCCGCACGCCCTCGTCATCTGTCGAGCCCACGAGGAGGCAATGCGATGGATATAGCCGTTCACGGCCGCCGTGTCGAGGTACCGGAACAGGTTCGCCATCTCGCCACTTCGAAGGTGGAGCAGCTCGGGAAGTACCTGAACGGGATGGAACGCGCCGAGCTGTACTTCTCCGACGGCAAGAAGGGCCGTTCCGCCGATCCGGTCACCTGCGAGCTCATGATGGAGGGGCACGGTCACGTCGTGCGTGCCCAGGGAGCCGGCGCGAGCCCCGATGCGGCGCTGGCGGCGGCGATCGACAAGGCGGGCCTTCGGCTCGCCAGGTTGAAGCGTCGCCTGGTGGCACGCTCCCGACCTCGCCACAAGGCGTCGCGAGGGCTTGGCGAGGGCGAGCTTGGTGAGGGTGAGCCCTCGGGCGCCCAGGGTGCGGACGCTGGCGACATCGAGGGGCCCTGACGCGCTGGCGGGGACCTGAGCGTCTGTGCCGGCGCTGAAGGACCTCGCCATAGTAGGTGCCACGTCCACCGGGAAGACGCAGCTAGCTGCCCGTATCGCCGATCTCGTTCCGCCGGCCGGGCTCGTCTCGGTGGACGCCTTCGCCGTGTACCGCGGGATGGACGTCGGCACGGCGAAGCCGACCCGTCCGGCCGACACGGCTAGCCGCCATCCCTGGGCCCTCGTCGATCTCGTCGACGCGAGCGAGGAGTACTCCGTCGCCGAGTTCCAGTCGGCGGCCCGTCGAGCGATCGCCCAGCTCCACGACGCCGGTCGTCCCGCCCTCCTCGTCGGTGGCACCGGGCTCTACCACCGGGCGGTCGTCGACGAGCTCGAGCTCCCGGAGAGGTATCCCGACGTCGCCCAGAGGCTCTTCGACGAGGCGGGAGAGCCGGGCGGCGCCCTTGCGTTGCACTCCCGCCTGAGAACGCTCGATCCCGTCGCCGCCGACAGGTTGGAACCTTCCAACGTGCGGCGAGTGGTGCGGGCGCTCGAGGTGACCGAGGGAAGCGGGCAGCGTTTCTCCGAGTTCGGGCCTGGGCTCGAGGTCTACCCTCCGACGAGCACTCTCATGGTGGGTCTTGCCCTTGATCGCGATGAGCTCGACAGCCGGCTCGCCGAACGCCTGAGGGCCCAGATGGACGAGGGTCTCCTCGAGGAGGTGGGCGCCCTTGCGGCCGCACCCGGGGGGCTCTCCCGGACGGCCCGCCAGGCGATCGGCTATCGCGAGCTGCTCGGGCACATTGCAGGTTCTCTGAGCTTGGAGGAGGCGCTCGCAGAGACCCTGAGGCGGTTGAAGAGCTTCGCGAGGAGACAGGAGTCTTGGTTCCGCCGGGACCCGAGGATCGTGTGGTTCGAGGCGGGCGCCGACGGGCTCGCAGGGGACGTCGTCGAGTGGTGGGAGACTCGGTGCCGGTGACAAAGCTCTCCTGTCTCAAGTACCACGCGCTCGGCAACGACTTCCTCATCGCTCTCGACCTCCACGCAGGAGGCGACGGGCTCCGAGAGAGCGATGCGAGCGACATGGCCCGCCGGTTGTGCGATCGTCACCGCGGGGTCGGCGCCGACGGGGTGATCCTCGTGCACCCTCCTCAGGCCGGAGGCGACGTCGCCATGGAGCTGCGCAACGCCGACGGCGGGAGAGCCGAGACGAGCGGCAACGGGCTGCGCTGCCTCGTTCTCGCCCTTGTCGAGTCAGGCACCGTCGCAGGACCCCGCGCCACGGTGGAGACCGACGGAGGGGTCGTGGAGGGAAGCGTCCTTCCCGGGCGAAGCCAGGACGGCGCCGAGGTTCGGGTGTCTATGGGAAGAGCGAGAGTCGGGCCGCCCGATCAAAAGGAGCTCATGGCGGGTGCCTACTTCGAGGAGCGCCGGGTCAGCACCGGCAACCCCCATCTCGTGCTTATCGGCCGTTCGCTCGAAGGCGTCGACCTCGCCGCCGTCGGCCCGTCGCTCTCCCGCTCCATCCCCGGAGGCCAGAACGTCGAGGTCGTCGCGCCCGACGGTTCGGGGGGGCTCGACCTCGTCGTCTTCGAACGCGGCGTCGGCATCACCGAGGCCTGCGGGAGCGGCAGCTGCGCCGCCGCCGCAGCCGCAAGGGCGGCCGGGCTCAGTGGGGACAGGGTTCCGGTCAGGAACCCCGGCGGGGTCCTCGTCGTCGACCTGGCCGGTGCGCTCGAGTCGCCTGCCATCGCGCTCACCGGTCCCGCCTGCCGCATCGCCCGAGTCGAGGTCGAGATAGAGCTCGGCGTGCCCGAGGGCGTTCGTTGACGCTCATCGACCGCCGCTTACGGGAGAAGATCGTCCTCGTCGGTGTGGTGTCGTGGCCCCGTACGGCCGAGGAGGTCGAGGCGAGCCTCGACGAGCTTGCGCTCCTCGTCGACACGGCGGGAGCAGACGAGGTGGCTCGAGTCCTGCAGCGCCGGGAGGCGCCAGACCCGGCGACCTACATCGGGCGGGGCAAGGCCGAGGAGCTGCGGCAGGTCTCCGAGAGCGTCGATGCCGACACAGTCGTGTTCGACGAGGAGCTCTCTCCTGCCCAGCAGCGCAACCTGGAGCGCATGCTCGGTCGCACCGCCATCGACCGCACCGCCGTCATCCTCGACATCTTCGCCCAGAACGCCCATACCGAGGAGGGCCGGGCCCAGGTGGAGCTGGCGCTATTGCAGTACCGGCTGCCTCGCCTGAGAGGCAAGGGGCTCGCCCTCTCCCAGCAGGCCGGTCGGATCGGTACGAGAGGGCCTGGCGAGACGAAGCTCGAGGAGGACCGGCGGAGGATCATGCGGCGGATCCGGAAGCTCGAAGAGGAGCTGCGGGGCCTCGAGGCGACCCGTGCCACCCAGCAGCGGTCGCGCCGCCGCGGAGCTCTCAGGACCGTCTCGCTCGTCGGGTACACGAACGCCGGCAAGTCGACGTTGCTCAACCGCTTGACCGATGCGGGCGTGCTCGTCGAGAACCGTCTCTTCTCCACGCTCGATCCCCGCACGCGCCGGCTCGAGCTCCCCGGCGGCGAGCTCATCCTCATGACCGACACCGTCGGCTTCGTGCGCAAGCTGCCGCACCAGCTCGTGGACGCCTTCCACGCGACCCTGGACGTCGTGATCTCTGCCGATCTCCTCCTGCACGTCGTGGACGGGTCGGCCCGCGACCCGGCCGGCCAGATAGACGCCGTAAGGGCAGTTCTCGCCGAGATCGGGGCGAGCGACGTCCCCGAGCTGCTGGCGATCAACAAGGCCGATCTAGCCCCAGACCAAGCCGCCAAGCTCTCGGCGGCGCACGAGGGGGCTCCCGTGCTGTCGGCCGCGACGGGCGGCCAGGTGCCCGAGCTGATGCGGCGGGTGGCGGACCGGCTCCGGGCCTCCGACCGGGTGGTCGAGCTCGCCGTCCCCGTCGCCCGTGGCGACGTCGTCGCCGCCATCCACCGGGAGGGCGAGGTCGTGGGGGAGCGCTACGAAGGCGAGACCGTGCGCGTGCAGGCGAGGCTGGACGAGAGGGGAACGTGGCGTTTCTCGGAGTACGTGCTGCCATGACGGCGAGCCCAACGGGGAGGACCGCCCCCTTCGTGCCGCCGGTCTATCCCTTCGACAAGCTGACGCCCTTCGCCGAGATCGCCTCGCGCCATGCGGGCGGGCTCGTGGACCTCTCGATCGGGACGCCTTTCGATCCCCCTTCCAAGGCGGTGATCGACGCTCTCGCAAGCTCCGGAGCCGAGCGCGGCTACCCCTCCTCGGCCGGCTCGAGCGAGCTGCGTGAGGCCGCGGCCCGTTGGATCGAGAGACGCTTTGCCGTCGCAGTCGATCCCCTCGGAGAGTTGGCCGCCTGCATAGGGACGAAAGAGCTCGTCGCCGGCGTCCCGCAGTGGCTGCGCTTGAGGGCGCCCGGTCGTGACACGGTGCTCTGCCCCGACCTTGCATATCCCACCTACGCCATGGGCGCCACGCTCGCCGGCTGCCGTGCCGTCGGCGTGCCTGCTTCTTCGCAGGGGACTCTCGATCTTGCTGCCATCGACCCGGAGGACGCCGATCGCGCCCTCTGCCTCTGGGTGAACTCGCCGGGCAACCCGGCCGGTCAGCTCGAGGATCTCGGGGCGTGCGCCACGTGGGGTCGATCGCACGGGGTCGTCGTCTTCTCGGACGAGTGCTACGTCGAGTTCACCTGGGCGGGACGCCCTCGCTCCATCCTCGAGCATGGCCTCGAGGGGGTCGTGGCCGTCCACTCGCTCTCGAAACGTTCGAACCTCGCCGGCGCCCGCGCCGGTGTCTATGCCGGGGACGCCGACGTAGTGGGCTATCTGGCGGCGCTGAGACGCCACGCCGGCTTCATGGTCCCCGGCCCGGTGCAGCACGCTGCCGCCGTGGCGCTCGACGACGACGAACAGGTGGAGGTCCAGCGGGGCCGCTACCTGGAGCGCCTCGAGTACCTTGCGGCGGCCCTCGAGGGCGCGGGCGTGCCCGTGGACAAGCCGGAGGGCGCCTTCTACCTGTGGGTTCCCGCCCCCGAGTGGCTGGGCGGAGCGACGGGGACCGAGAGCCTCGGGGTGCGCCTCACACGCTGGCTTGCCGAGCGCGGGGGAGCTCTCGGCAGCCCTGGTGAGGCTTACGGGGAAGCAGGCTCTGCTCACCTCAGGCTGGCGCTCGTGCAACCGATGGAGAGGCTCGAGCTGGTCGCGAAGCGGCTTGTGCAGTCGCCCTGATGGAAGCCGAGCGCGAGGAGATCGAGAGCCTCTGGTCGCGGCGCGAGGGCGGTGAGGCTCTCGCCGGGGACTCTGAGGCGCTCGCGGCGGTGAGGCGGGCCATCGACCTGCTCGACTCCGGCGCCGCGCGGGTGGCCGAGATCGACGCAGGCACCGGGGAGGTCAGGGTCAACGAGTGGCTGAAGCGCGCCATCCTGCTCCTGTTCTCCCTGAGCGAGATGTCGACGATCGAGGTGGGCCCGTTCGAGTACGCGGACAAGCTCCCGCTCAAGCGGGGCTTCGCGGAGCGCGGCGTACGCGTCGTCCCGGGCGCCTCGGCGAGGTGGGGCTCCTACATCGCTCCGGGCGCCATCTTGATGCCGAGCTACGTCAACATCGGCGCCAGGGTTGGCGCCTCGACGATGGTCGACACCTGGGCGACCGTCGGGTCCTGCGCCCAGATCGGCGAGCGGGTCCACCTCTCGGGCGGAGTCGGCATCGGAGGTGTGCTCGAGCCTCCCAACGCTGTTCCCGTCGTCGTGGAGGACGATTGCCTCATAGGGAGCCGCAGCATGGTCACGCAGGGAGCCAGGGTCGGTCGCGGATCGGTGCTCGGCGAAGGCACGATCCTCAACCCGGGGATACCTGTGATCGACTCCGAGACAGGCGAAGAGCTCGGTCGGGGAACCGTCCCGCCCTGGTCGGTGGCGGTGGGGGCGTCGCGCCGCCGGGCGTTCGCCGGGGGCGAGTTCTACCTGCCCTGCGTGCTCGTCCTGCGGAGGCTGACCGAGGGCGAGCGCCACGACAGGGCGCGCCTGAACGAGATCCTCCGAACCCATGGGATCTCGACGTGAGCGGGCAGGAGCTCCTCGAGCTGGCGGCAGAGCTCGTCGACATCCCTTCGGTCAGCCACGACGAGAAGGCCATCGCCGACTTCGTCGAGACACGGCTCACCGGCGTCGCCGGCGACACCCTCGAAGTGATCCGTCTCGGCGACAACGTCTGCGCAAGGACTCGGCTCCGCCTTCCTCAGCGGCTGATCCTCGCCGGCCACCTGGACACGGTGCCAGCGAACGGGAACGGGCGGGCGCGCATCGCAGACGGCGTCCTCCACGGGCTCGGCTCGGCGGACATGAAGGGGGGCGATGCCGTCTTCCTCGAGCTCGCCTCCGCCGTGGCGGCAGGACGGGTGCGACCGACCTCGGACCTCACCTGGGTCTTCTACGTCTGCGAGGAGGTGGAGACGAGGTACAACGGCCTCTTGCAACTCGAGGCGGAGGCTCTCGAGTGGCTGGAGGGCGACGCCGCCATCCTCGGCGAGCCGACGGCCTGCGCCGTCGAGGCGGGTTGCCAGGGTGTGCTCGACGTCGTCGTGGAGGTGAGAGGGGAGCGTGCCCACACGGCGCGGCCCTGGATGGGCGTGAACGCTCTCCACCGGCTCGGCCCCGTGCTCGATGCCATCGAGGCGTACGAGCCCCGGCGACCTGTCGTCGACGGCTGCGAGTACCGGGAGGCCCTGCAGGCGGTACGAGCCGAGGCTGGGATCGCGAACAACGTCGTCCCTGACCTCGCTCGGATCGTGGTGAACCATCGTTTCTCGCCGGATCGGTCCGCGGAGGAGGCCTTTTCGGCGCTGCGGGCGATCATCGATCCCTTTCTGGACGAGAGCGCTGGAGACTCGGTCGTCCTTGCCGCCTCGAGCAAGGCGGCAGCGCCCTTCCTCTCCCACCCGCTGCTCGCGTCGCTCGTCGAGGCGAGCGGGGCGGCCCCCGCGGCCAAGCTCGGGTGGACCGACGTGAGCTACTTCGCCTCCCGGGGCGTGCCCGCGGCCAACTTCGGGCCGGGAGAGCCGACGCTCGCCCACAATGCCGGGGAGTGCGTCAGTGCTGAGCAGCTCGAGCGGGCGTTCCGCGTGGTCTGCGCCCTCGCCGGCAGTGACGTCGAACCGATGCTCGGCGGCGCACTGCCGGCAGATCTCTGAGACTGCGAAATCGCTGCTCAGAGAGAGTGATACAGCCCTTTCGTACCCTGCGATCGTGGCTCGGCTACAGGCGCCTCAGGACCGTTACGACCTTGCCGTAGACGGTGACCTGGTCCGGCCGGTACTCGGTCTCGGCGAGACGGGGATTCGCCGGCACGAGCACGATCTTGTTACGGCGTGTCTTCAGGGTCTTGACGGTCGCCTCGTCGCCGGGGACGCCTGCGACGACGATCTCGCCGTTCTCGGCCTCGGGTTGGCGGCGGACGACGACGTAGTCCCCGTCGAGGATCCCTGCGCCGATCATCGAGTCGCCGCGAACCCGGAGCATGAAGAGCTCACCGGGCCCGGTCAGGTCCTCGGGGACCGGCAGGACCCCCTCGACGTTCTCCTGGGCGAGAACGCCGGCACCGGCCGCGACATCGCCGACGAGCGGTACATGAGCGGCCGGGCGCACCCGGAGCGCAGCGCCAGAGCTTGGCTCGAAGTTGACGACGATGGCGCGGGGCTTGGTGGGATCGCGCTGCAGGTAACCGTCGCGCTCGAGGACTTGGAGGTGGGCGTGCACGGTGGAAGAGGAGGTGAGACCGACCGCCTGCCCGATCTCGCGTACCGAGGGCGGGTAGCCGCGCCGGCGAATCTGCTCTGCGATGAACTCGAGGATCATGCGCCGCTTTCCGGCGAGCGTCGTCTCACCCATGCCGATCTCCTCTCGTGGTGGGTACCTCTCAGCCTACCGGCTCGTCGCCGCGAATACAAACATCCGTTCGTGAAACATCCGTTCGTCTCGGAATTGACAGCGAACACCCGTTCGTGCTGTGATGATAGAGTCGAACATGCGTACGTAGCAGGGGTCGATTACGAGCAAGGGCTCTTGCCAGAGGAAGTGCATCGTTTCTCGCCCGGGGAAGGAGACCAGCGTGGGCGCACTCGCTGAGCAGTGGGAGAGCGGAGAGCTGTGGCAGCACGTCGCGGGCGGGCGCCCTCGTCCGCGCCTGTCTCTCACCGGCGTCGACGAGGTGGCGACGTCGCA
>JASHRK010000271.1 GCA_030037405.1 Acidimicrobiales bacterium
GGGGTCGCCCATCGCAACATCTCTTCCACGGCCGAGGCGCCCAGCGTGTTGTAGTCACCCTGCAGCTTGCGGCGCTCGTCCGGCCACGCCGACAGGGCGATCATGGCATGAGCCGCTGTCGTGCTCGTCGTATCGCTGCCCCCTGTGATGATCACCCAGAACGTCGCCGCGACGTCGACGTCGCTGAGCCGCTCGCCGTCGATGTCACTTTGCACTAATGCCGTGGTGAGGTCGTCGGCAGGAGTGGACCGCCGCCTGCGAGCAAGAGCCTTGGCGTACTCGACCACGCTCTGGATGGATGCAAGAGTCTCTTCGAAAGGCACATCGACCGAGAAGTGAACACCGGCATGCACAAGTCGCATCAGTTCGTCCTGCTCGGATCGCGGCACTCCCAGCATCGTGCATATGACTCCGACCGGGAGAGGTGCCGCGAGGTCGGCGAAGAAGTCGCAGCTTCCGCGATGGGCGACGTTCTCGATGTGCCGGACGGTCTCGTCCGTGATCCATCCTTCGATCTGTCGCATCATCTTCGGCGTGAACGTTCCCGAGACAAGGCGCCTGAGCTTCGTATGCGAAGGAGCGTCGAGCCCGACCCAACCGTCGTTCAGGTACTGATCCTCGGCTGACAAGTTGTCGAAGATCATTACGCCTCTGCCGGAGCGGAACGTCTCGGTTTGCCGACTCACTTGCCTGACGCCCTCATAGGACGTCACTGCCCAATAGCCTCTTGGCGGGCGTTCGGACAGAGGAGCCCAGGCAGTCGGCGGAGGCTGCCAGGAGACCGGAAGCTGCTGGCGGAGAAGATCGAATGCAGCAAAGCGCTCGGTTCTCGGCCGAAGCCAGAACGCGGGATCCGAAAGGTCGACGGCTGTCGCGTCAACCCACGTGTTCATGGATCCAATGTATAGACCAGTGGCCTAACTTTCCAGAGTATTGGTCTCTGCTGGTATTGACTGTCGGCACGTCCGGTCCTACCATCAACCGGTGGTCGTCGCCGATACCACCATCGACCGATTCGGGATGGGGCTCCCATACATCCAGGCAACTAGCCTCCGCAACTTCGAGTTCAAGTGCTTTTGGGTCTCGAAGTGAGCCCTACGAGCGACAGGCGAGGGGTCGGAGTCGGCTTCCTCGGAAGCGGGTCCGTATTGTGGGCGTATCTCCGGGCGCTCGACCAACTGACGGTTCGCGGCCTCGCTTGGCAAGGGCCGATCTCCGCCCGGCGGCGCGAGACCTGGAGTGAGATCGAGCGTCGTAGGCCCGCGGTCAACCTGGTTCCAAAGGTCGCGGACGTGCTGTCGTCCGATGTCGATGTCGTCGTCATCATCACTCCGCCGGCGAGCCATGCCGAGCTCGCCATCGCGGCAATTGATGCAGGAAAGCATGTCCTCATCGAAAAGCCGATGGGTATGACCCGGGCGGAGGCGGAAAAGGTCCTTGCCCGAGCAACGGAACAGCGAGTACGTGTTGTTGCGGCGCCGTTCGTTCTCCTGGCCGCGACGGTCCAGGCGCTCTGGCGAGTCGTCGCGGACGGAGAGCTCGGCGCGGTCCACTCCGTGAGAGCCATGTACGGCAACGCGGGACCGACATGGGCAAGGTGGTTCTTCGAGAGCGGTGTCGGACCGCTTGGCGACCTCGCCGTCTACAACCTGAAGACGCTCACGGCGATGTTCGGCCCGATCGAGACCGTCACTGCCATGGGCACCACGGCTGTCTTGTCGCGTGAAGTCGCTGGGTCGCGCATCGACGTAGGCGAGCCAGACACCTTCCACATCATCGTCCGTCACCGCTCAGGCACCATCTCTTCGCTCATGACGAGCCACGCCGTCCAGCAATACCGGCGCCCTGGGATCGAGATCTACGGCACCGAAGGGACAGCGAACCTGCTCGGCGACGACCACTCACCGGCCGGCCTCGAAGTCTGGACGAACGACGAGGGAAGCTGGCGGTTTACCCCGCCACCGGACGACACTTGGCACTGGACCGACGGGCTGCGGGAACTCGTCACGTCGCTGAGCGCCTCGCGGGCCCCGTTCCAGGAGCTGCAGCAAGACCTGCACCTCATCGACGTCCTCGAAGCGATCCGCTTGTCAGCACGCGCCGGCGAGAGCGTCAGCGTTTCCTCGGTCTTCCCGGAGCTAGTTCCCCCCACCTCGGGCGCGGCGGCGAGCGGCCAGCAGCACGTGCACGATCGCAGCCGCCCACTAGACGAGCAGTTCTGAGTCCGTCAGGACAGCTGTATGTCAGCCGAAGACTCCTCGATGGTGCCGCAAGACGGCACCGCGTCTGTACGTAAGGTGACACGGTCGCCACGGCCGTCCTACGACGGACCGACCCCAATCCGAGCCGACGAGGTCGCCTTGCACCTCTGGGGCGATCCGGAGTCCGGAGAGGTTGCGGACTGGATATACGTCTCGAATGACCGGATCCACCATCTCGTGTTCGGCCTGCCCCCTGGCAAGGCATTTCGTCACTCAGAGCACTTCCGCACGATCTTCGCCGCCGACGAGTTGCTGTACGTCCTCGCCGGCACGCTTGTCATCGCGAACCCGGAGATCGGCGAGGTGCACCGCCTCCGAGCGGGTGAGGCGGTCTTCTTCCGTCGTGATACCTGGCACCATGCGTTCAGCTTCGGCCCGGAGGCTCTCCGGGTCGTCGAGTTCTTCGCGCCCCCGCCAGCGACCGGAGCCTCGAGTGCCTACTCCATGACGAAAGAGATGCTCACGGAATCGACATACCTCGACAAGCAATGGATCGGTTCCTGGCCGGCATCAAAGGCACGGCTCTCGGATGTGGCCTCTCTGCAGGTGGCGCGGGGAGACGACGACTTGCTGTGGGAGGTCGCAGGGCCGAACGGGGGTGCCATGATCGGTCTCTATGTCAGTACCGAGCACCTAAGTGCTGGCCGAGTCGTGATCCGTCCCGGCGGCCGCACCGGTGTCCGGGCTCACGGCGGAGACATGACTCTCCAGGTACTCTCCGGCCCCCTTTACGTGCTCCTGCCGGACGCGGAAGGACCGGAGGCGAACCGCTGGTCCGAGCTGAGGGAGGGGGACGGCTTCTTCGTGCCGATGGAGGTGCGGTACGAGTTGGTGAATATGAGCGAGGGGGATGTCGAAGCTCTCTTCGCCGTCGCGCCGGTCTACTTGCCCTCCACGTGACCTCGGCCGCAGCTATCGACGTGAGTCAGCTGAACCTCTTTCTGGATGGTTCCCACTGCTGCGAGCGACACCATGGCGTTCGCAGCTGCCCACGGCATGGCGGCACTAGCCGACTGGCCGGGCGAAGAAGGGGAATGCCGCATCCGTGAAGTTCAGTGAGGCCATCGCGGCGCAGGGAGAGAACCTACGGGTATCTCGGACGCATGTGACGGAAGCCCTGCGCGGGACCGACCTGCAGAGGTTCCGTACGGGCCGTCTCCTCCTGACCGGCATGGGGGCAAGCTTGCACGCACTCGAGGCTGCATACGATGTGCTGCTCGTTCAAGGACGGCCAGTCACGTGCCTTGGGGCTGACATGCTGACCGCAGTCGTAGGACGGTCGCACGACTCCCTCGTCGCGGTGAGCCAGATCGGAACGTCGATCGAGACGATCGAAGCCGTCAACCGTCGCGACGACGTGCCGTGCCTTGTGGTGACGAACGCACCGGAGTCCCCTCTCGCAGCTCTGGCCGATGCCGTCGTGCCGCTGGGCCTTCTCGGGGACAGCCCTGTGTACACCCTCGGGTATACCGGCACATTGCAGGCGCTGGGACTGCTCGTGGAGGCGCTCGGGACCGGCACATCTTCCGCCACCTGGGACGAAATGCCCGCTCGGGTGGAAGGGTGTCTCGAGGAGGCCGCGAGTCTGATCAGCCGGCTCGTAGAGCGCATCGGCACACCGCGGGCGGTCGACTTTGTCGGCAGTGGCGCTCACCTGGCGGCCGCTCGAGAGGGAAGCCTGCTCGGCCGGGAAGCCTCGCGACTGCCGACCTCGTCGCACTCGACCCGTCAGTACCTCCATGGTCCAATGGAACCTCTCGACAACCAGCAGCTCGCAGTCATCATCGGCGACGGCCGGGAGATCACCCTTGCCGCCGACGTCGCGCAGACCGGAGCTCACGTTCTACTGATCACCACGGCTGACCCCCACCCGCAACCCGGCATCACGGTAGTGCGTCTTCCGCGTCTCACGCCGATCGAACTTGCCGTGCTCGAGATCCTTCCGATCCAGTTGCTCGTCGAGCAAACGGCTCGGCGTCAGGGGCTCACAGTGGAGGGCTTCCGTTATGAACAATCGGACACGAAGGCGAGAGACCCGACGACACGGCACCGCGTTGGCGAGGCCGGGCGGTCACGACGCGGCGCGCTCGGGATTGACCTCGGCGGCAGCAAGTTAGCGGTTGCACTGGTTGCGGATCTCCGAGGTGAGACCCTCTTCTTCGACACCTGCCCGACGCCAAGCGGTGCCACGGCAGTGCTCGACGCGGCAGCCGACCTGGTGCGCTCGGCGACGGCGGCCGCAAAGGAGCTCGACGTCCAGGTTCTCGGAGTTGGAATCGGAGTCCCTGAGCTCGTCGATCGGGATGGTCACATCGTCAGCAATGCCGTGCTGCCGGAACTGGATGACAACGAGCTCATAAAGCGATTCTCTGTCGTTGCTCCGACTGTCGTCGAGTCCGACGTGCGCGTCGCCGCTCTCGCCGAAGCACGGTGCGGCGCAGGGCGCAAATACCGTTCCTTCTGTTACATCAGCGTGGGCACCGGCATCAGCTACTCCTACGTCGAGAACGGGCTCGTGCTCGCAGGCGCTCGCGGAGTCGCCATCAGTCTCGGCAGCGCAGTCACCGCCGAGTGGGAGGTCGCTGGAGAACGTAGGTGTTGGGTGCTCGAAGAGATTGCTTCTGGCCCGGGAGTGTTGGCGAGGTACTTGGGGCTCGGGGGCACGCGTCACACTCCGGCCGAAGTGCTCGCTTCCTACGGTGATGAGGAGGCGGCCACGCAGGCCGTAGACGAGACGTCGAGGGCACTCGGCATAGGCGTAAGCCTCAGCGTCGACCTTCTCGATCCTGAGGCCGTAGTCGTCGGTGGAGGCCTCGGCACTGCCGGAGGAGCCTTCTGGGATCGCATGATCGAGTCCGCGCGAGAACATATCTACGCAGACGTCGCCCGCGACGTTCCAATCGTTCAGGCCGAACTCGGGCCGCGCTCCGCCGCCGTGGGGGCGGCGCTCGTCGGATGGGGTGGGAGCAACGCGCTCCGCCACCGACCGATGAGCTGACCTTCGCCCGTTTCGGCGTTCAGTCCGGCGCTCTCAAGGGGCGACACTCTTCGTGTCGAGCTGTTCGTAGCGAAAGCCGTCGATGGCCAGGCCCTGGCGCGCGGCTAGCTCGCCTGCCAGCAGCTGGAGAGGAAGTATCTCGAGCACGGACAGGGGCAGTTGGAGTAGGGGCGGTAGTCGTAGCACGGTGAGCCCAGCGCGAGGCCCGACGTCCGCAGTCGTTACGAGCAGTGCCTCGGCGCCCGTCCGTGCGACATCGAGAGCGAGCTCCACCTCCCGACCGTCTCCCACGAGCACCGCAAGGAGGCCAGCCCCGAGTGACTCCATCGGCCCGTGAAGGTACTGACGCGTGCTGTGGGCTGCCGTCGGGATGCGACTGGCCTCACGAAGGATGAGGGCGCCCTCCTGCGCAGCCGCCACGTGAGTGCCGGCGCCGACAAGGTCCACGCCAGCGGGTATACCGATAACGTCTGCCAAGGCGGAGATGGGGCGCATCGTGTCGCTGATGAGCCCTTCGACAAGACCTGGGAGCTGGGTCCACGCGTCGTCCATAGGCACGCCCTCGAGCGCAGCCCGGAGGAGACCAAGGGCCTGGAGAGTCGCCGTGTACCCGAGGGTGTAAACAGCACTGTCGCCGAGAAGCCCGAGCGGGACGACCGCGTCGGCCAGCCCGGCAACAGGAGAGTCGACCGCGTTCGTCACAACGAGTCGCGGGAGTGTCGCGACGGTCGCCAGCGCGGCGAGCGTCTCGGTGCTGGTCCCGGCTTGCGAGACGGCAACGACGGCGTCACACAACCCGGTGGCAGCCACGGTGGCGAGATCACTCGCATCGACGGCGACGACTCGCCACCCCCCGTCGAGGTAGTCCGCGGCCGCGGCTGACAGGGCGTGCGAACTTGCACCCATGCCGGCGAGGGCGAGCGAGCGGTGCCTCCAGGGGTTCAGGTCGACCTCGGCAAGTGCTGCCTCCACGACCGGTCGCGACCGGCGGAGGTTGTTGCCTTGCGCAGCGACGGCTTCCTGATATCGCATCGGTCTGCCGTCGAGGCTCATGGGCGGTGCACCGCCTGGGTTACTTCGCGAACCAGAAGTACTTGAACTCGAAGTTACGGAGCGCAGCACCGGTCCGTGACGTCTCGACGCCTTGGAGGCTTGGGATGTGAGCGTCTATCGTCGGCACGAAATAGGGGATGATGTAACCGCCCTGGTCGTAGTCGATCATCATCATCTCGTGCTCGATCGGTATGAGATCCGACGAGGTCGTAGCGGCGTTAGCCTTCTTGTACAGCTCGTTGTAACGCGGTTCATCGAAATGACATTCGTTGTAAGGAGAGGTCGGTAAGAAGGCGTCCGTAACCTGCAACATGTAGGGAGAATAATAATAGAAATCCTGGGCGAACACCCATTTCAAGTAGTTGGGTCCGTAGAACTCTGTCGTCGGGAGGTCACTGATATTGACTTTCACGCCGGCTGCCTTGGCTTGCTCGGCGAAGACGGTGGCAGCCATCACCGTTCCTTGCTCGATGGGAGACGTTACGAGAGTTATGGTCAGGTCTTCGTGGCCTGCCGCCTTGAGGAGGTGCTTAGCGCGGGGGATGTCCTGCTCGCGGGTGAACACCTTTGGTTCGTAGGCGGCATCAAACGGCGAGGTCACGTCGTGGCCAATGAGACCGTGCCCGCCGAAGATGAGGTCGCGCATCTGGGGCCTGTCGACGATGAGTCTCAGAGCTTGGCGTACCCGGACGTCGTTCAACGGCGGGGAGTCCACCCTCATCGTGAACGGCGTTATGCCGCCCGCGTCCGAGTACACCAATGTTTGGCCACCGCTCTTCATCGCCGGTACGGAGTCGACAGAGATAGCACCAATTGCATTCTCCACGCCGGATAGGAGAGCGTCGGTCATGCTTGTCTCGTCGGCGTAGTCGGTGACTGTTACAGAGTCGAGATAGGGAAGGCCCGTCTGCCAATAGTCTGGATAGCGCGTGAAGTAACTGGTGACTCCGGGCGTGAACGACACGTACTCGAACGGTCCGGTGCCTACGGGATGGTGGACGTCGAAGCCGACAGGCATGATCGGCATGTTGTAGTTCTGGATCATCTGCGGCATCGAGGAGAAGGGTGCCTTGCACGGCACCCGCAGTGTGTACCGGTCGAGTCTCTTGATCCCGGTACGGTCGATGAGCACGAGCAGGGCGGCACTCGGTGCCGGGTCCTTCGGGTTGAGGCACGTCTGGAAGGTGAAGATCACGTCTTCAGCCTCCAGCGTCTTACCGTTGTGGAAGGTGATGCCCTTCTTCACGCGGATGGTCCACTCGGTGGCATCGGCGTTGGGTGTCATCTCTTCCGCCAAGGCCACGTCCAGGTCACCGTTGGCGGCGAACTGGATCAAGGAGTTGAACAGCTGCGGCGATCGGGCCAAGTCGGGCGGGGTCACCTGGGCCAGGGGATACAAGGTGTCGGAGCTCGCCCCTCCCGTGAGCCCGACGCGCAGGTGGCCGCCCCGCACGGGTTTCGAGGACGCCTTCGCCGTCGCTGTGGTCGAAGGGGCGCGCCTCACGCGGGGGCCGAGAACGGCGCCGGCGCCCGCCGCGGCGGCTGTTGCTCCTGCCCTCTCGAGGAAGTCACGCCGGGATAGCAACCGGTCCCACGCGCGGCTCGATCCATCGTCTCTTGCCATTGTCCCCTCCTATGCGCTGTTCTTGAAGGCCCCGCTCGAGCCCTTTCCGGGCGTCGCATTCCGCCAGAACCGGTACGGAGCTTGGCTGGCCTCGCTCTCGCTCAGCTGTAGGGGTAGGGCAACGCGTCTCCCCTCACCCGCTGACATGTACGCCGCGTACACGACCTCTAGTGCAGTACGGCCGTCGTGGCCCGTCTCGAGAGG
This sequence comes from Acidimicrobiales bacterium, assembly GCA_030037405.1. Lineage (GTDB taxonomy): Bacteria > Actinomycetota > Acidimicrobiia > Acidimicrobiales > Bog-793 > JOPF099. The sequence continues at coordinate 8,141 of JASHRK010000271.1, forward strand.
TGTGGTGCCCGTCCTAATGCAGCCGATGAAGTGCTCCATCTGCCGCGGCATCCCGTAGTTCCATTGCTCGTCGGCGACCGGGAAGCTCCAGCCGCTCGTGCTCGTCGCCTTCTCGACGGCGTAGCCGTAGCCGCGCTCGCTGTAGGCAACGATGGCAGAGGCACGCAGGAGATCGGCATAGGCGACTCCCTCGTCACCGGTCACCTCGATGCGGTCGTCCATTCCACCCGGTTTGGTCCAGCTCGTCTCGATGAGGCCAACACGGTCGCCGGAGAAACGTACGACTGCGATTGCATGGTCTTCGAGCTCGGTTCGCTCTTTGTGCACGAGCGTGCTCATGTCCGCCGTGACGGACTCGACCAGCGGCTTGCCGTAGAGGTAGCGGATGATCTCGATCCCGTGGCAGCCCATGTCCATCATGACCCCGCCACCTGCGCGCGGTCCCTGCCAGAACCAGTCGGAGTGGGGACCGAAGTGCTGCTCGGTGTGCCGGATCTGCATCACCGAGCCGAAGGCGCCCTCCTCGATCAGCTCCTTGACCCTTCGATACTTCGGGGCAAAGCACAACAGCTCCGCATAGAGGAGCAGCACGCCCGCCGAATCGGTGGCCTCGATCATCGCGTCCGCTTCGGCCAGGGTTCTCGACAGCGGCTTCTCACAGATGACGTGTTTGCCGGCCGCGGCCGCGGCCACGACCACCTCTGCGTGCAGGTCGTTCGGAACGGCGACCGAGACAACGTCCACGTCGGTCCGGTCCAGCAGGCGCCGGTAGTCGTCGCTTGAGTCCTTGATCCCGTGGCGTGCGGCGATGGCGGCAGCGCTGTCGCCGGTGCGCCCGGCGATGGCGACCACGCGGGCACCAGGTGTCATCGCCAGAGCCGAGAGGTGGGCGTCAGCTATGAAGCCGGCGCCTATGACGGCGACACCCACCGTGTCGGACGGGTCGCTCACCATCCATCTGCTTCCGAAGGGCGCCGGTAGAGCGATGCCCGGAAGCGGTAGCGGTCGCCCCGGTATGTCGTCGAGCTGAGCTCCACCACGCGGTCGCTCGCGTTGAAGGCGGTCTGCTGCGTCACGAGCACGGCTCTTCCCGCAGGCAGCTCAAGCAGTTCGGCAGTGACAGGGTCGGCACTCAGCGCTTCGACCGAGTAGTCCGCCCGCACAGGTACGACCCCCGCCTCGGCGAGCGTGGCGTACAAGGAGACCGCCGTGAAGTCCGCACCTGCGAGGTTGGGCGCGACCGAGAGCGGGATGCGGCTCTCGTCGCAAGCAACCGGAATGCCGTCGAGACACCGAACCCGACGTAGCTCGAACAGTCGGCTACCAGGGGCGATGGAGAAGGCCTCCGCCTCGTCGAGCGTCGCCGGGCGGGTGGCGGTGAGCAGCACGCGAGCACTCGGCTCTAGCCCACGGATCCTCGCCGTCTCGGTGAAGGAGCGAAGAGCGTTGGGCGGCTCCGCGAGCACGCCGGTCGTGACGAACCACCCACGGCCCTCCGACGACTCGAGTACACCCTCTTCGACAAGGATTGCGAGCGCCTTACGTAGGGTGACCCGGCTAACCCCGAGCTGGGCGCACAGCCTTCGTTCGGACGGTAGCCACGTGCCTCTCTCGAGCTGACCAACCGATGCCTGCTCGAGGATGAGCCGCACGATCTGTTGGTAAAGGGGGATCGTGCTCGACTGATCGATCCAGTTACGCGTCGTCACCACCGCCTCGGCACCGTAGCTGGCGTGACGATACCAGTCAATACCAGTTAACGGACGGATGAGACTAGTGGTCCCTCAGTGGTCTTCACGGAACACACGCTTCCGGGCGTCCCATCGACGGTGGCACCGTTTATGCCGATCGCGACACCACCGGCGAGCCGTGTGGTCGCAACGACGACCGCTCTGTGCGTCAGACGGGCAGCCATCTTCGTGTGACCACGGGATCGGTCGAGCACCGAGTCACGGTGCCTGCCGGTGGCCCGCTTCGGATGGCCGCCGTGGCGATCGTGCCGGAGTCAACCGGGTTAGCGGAAGAAGGTCAGAAACGCGGCCGAGTCGGAGGTCGCGTCGACCGGAACGACCTCGATGTCGATCCAGCGGTTCTCCCCGTGGTCCTTGGTGTCGAAGGTAAACGGATAGGAAAACGGGCCATCCTGATACGTCGAGTTGCCCGTGACCAGCGTGTGAAGGCTGTTCGACATGCACGGAGCGGCATGGGCAACGTTCGGTGAGCTCAACGGGCCGGCTGTGATTCCGTTGCCCCCGGCTCCCGTGGAGAAGTAGTACACGTCCTCGGTGTAGAACATCTCGCCACCGCCGTAATAGATCGTGACTTTGTAGTCGCCCGGCGGCAGGGTGATGTCCTTATATGAGCAGGAGATCCAACCGCTGCCAGCTTTTCCCGACCAGGAAGGTGCCGTGTTGTCGGTATCCGCCAGCACCGTCTTGGTGGCGACATCCCAGATGGCGCATCTTGAAGGCAGCACGGTTACACCGGGAGGTGTATAGAACCAGATCTTGTCGATTACACAGCGAGTTGTCAAGCGGAATTGCGTCCCAGTGGTCTGTTGCCCAGTGTCGAGGCTGACTACGTGCGGCGGCGTGGGGTAAGAAGGCCACAAGCGGTACGATCCTCCGTGAGGAAGGACGTCGCTGACCTGAACGTCCATCCAGAAGTTGGTCGAGTCGTAACCGTAAGCGGGCATTGTCTTCGTAGGATCGGAGACCTGATCGCTGAACGGGGCCTGTCCCACGGAGAATGGCGCCGGATGTGTCCCGCTCTGGTCGGAATATGCCCGGAGCGGGCCTTTGACTATCCCAGCGGCGTAGCGGTCGTGCGCACCGAAGGAGTTCTTGGTCTCGGGGAAGCCGTTCTTGAAGCCGGTCACCGCGACATAGGTAACTCCTATGGTGAGCGGGATCGACGCCCGTAGCGGCACGTGATTCCACTTGCCAGGCGTAAGCGCACCCGACTTGACGGTCGCAGCGGGAATCAGTGTGCCAGCTCCCTCGTCGTACACTTGCCAGAGCGCGAACTGCTGTGCCGTCTTTGACTGGCCTGTCTTGCAGACCCACCACCAATATCCGTCGAACCAGACGCCACCAGTAGTGACCTCGAAGGCGAGACCTGCCAAGAACGGGCCTTTGTAGGCGGTTGCTGCAGCAGGTCCATCTGTCGATGGGAACAGCCTGAATGTCGCCATCAGGCAAAGCCCTTGACGTACGCGGCCAACAGCCACCTATCGAGGGCTTTATTGTAAATGAAGCCCAGCAGGTCGGTGTCTCCAGGCCTCGTGCTAAGGTCCGGTTGCGGCAGGCTGGCGGAGAACGCGTACCCCCTCTGCCATGTGATGGTATGCCGCCCGCCGGCACCCTGTGTGATCTGGAAGATGATCTTCTGCCCGTCCACCGGGTTGGATGGTCTTCCCATCCTCCGGTCTCCCGATATCTTGACGCGAAAGTCGTTGCCCAGGGAGGCGTCCACTCGGATAGTCGGCCTGTCGACGAGGTACACGACGGCGGGCGCCGCGGCCGTGCTGGGCGTCCCCAATCTGCCGGTGGTCTTCCGGTCGTTACCAGTGGTCGTCGCTCCAGCAGCCGCCGACACGACCGCTCCGGAGAGCACCGAGCCGGTCGCCGCGCCGGCGGCGGCGGCCACGACTGCCGTCTTGATGACGCTCCTGCGGCTCACGGCCTTTTGGAGGTCGTTCGAATTCCTCTGGTAGGTACCAGGCTCGTCATGGCACGGGCTTTCGTCCCGCCCGAGATGCGACGGCGTCATATCCACGGCTTCTTCCCCTCGTCTGAGCACGCGTGATTGCGAACAGTGCTACTTGTCGCTGTCGACCACATTATACGACTCGCTGCAACGACTCGCTGAAAGGTCCGATCGCTGTAAGGTCCGAGGTCACGACGGTGAGCAAGCAAGAGAGATGGATGCGGGGCTACAGGGAGCCGGCGGGCGACCCGGGCTGGTTCGGTCCGGACTCGGTTGCCTGGCGGGTACACGCGGAGTTCGGCACCATGCTCGTGGGCGGGTTCTCTGCGTTGCTTCTGCAGACCCTGCACCCGCTCGTCATGCAGGGCGTGGCGGACCACTCCAACTACCGGGAGGACCCGCTCGGAAGGTTCCGCCGCACCGCCGGCTTCTTGGGGGCGACGACCTACGGCAGCGACGCCCTTGCCCGAGAGGCGGTGCGCCGCGTCAGGTCGATCCACCGCCGCGTGCGCGGCGTCACCCCTGACGGGAGGTCCTACAGCGCAAGTGATCCCGCCCTCATCACCTACGTCCACGTGACGGAGGTCTGGAGCTTTCTCCGGGCCTACCAGCGCTATGCGTTGCGGCCACTGCCCGCCGACGACGAGAACCGCTACCTCGAGGAAGCTGCCGTCGTCGCCCGCCGCCTCGGCGCGATCTCGGTTCCTACCTCTATGACTGAGGTACGCGAGTACCTACGCGAGGTGCGCCCGGAGCTGCACCGGACGCCGGCTTCGGATGAGGCGGTGCGTTTCTTGCGCGCCTCGGTTGCTCGCGCCCCGTGGGACGTCGTGGCCCACCGCACCGTCTTCGAAGCGGCGATCGACCTCCTCCCGCCCTTTGCCAGGCACGAGCTCAGGCTCTGGCGGCCAGGTTGCTGGCGCCTTGCCGTCGTGCGGCCCACGGCGACGACCCTTTCGTTCTTGTTCCACTGGAGCCGACCGGAGCCGCCCGTATTGGGAGCGGCGAGAGAGCGGGCAACGGCTCAGGGTACGAAGCCGTCGGGAACGGTGCCCTTGAAGGTCGTCCACCAGCAGAGGCCGGAGAAGAGAGGCAGGAGAGGCCCGGAGAGGCTGCCGGTGACGGAGCGGAGATAGGAGGGCGAGTCGCGGCTGGTCCGCCACCCGGCCGCCTGCTCGGCCATCGGTGATCGCCACCGGACGACCTCCGGCCGGGAGAACGCCATCGCAATCTCCCCTGCCGCCGTACCGGTAGGATCGGCAGGCCATATGCGCTCAACGGCTGAAGTCCTCGAAGGCAACAAGGTAAAGCTCTCTGTCGAGGTCGACGAAGAAGACCTCGCGGGAGCCGTCGACGAGACGGTGCGGCGGCTCCAAAAGGAGGCGCGGGTACCCGGTTTCCGCCCGGGAAAGGTGCCGCGACGGCTTCTCGAGGCGCGCCTCGGGACGAAGGCGATCCGCGAAGAGGTGATACGCAGCTCGCTTCCCGACTACTACGCCCAGGCGGTGGAAGATGCGGCACTCGACACCATCGCCGCCCCTGAGATCGACATCACGTCGGGCGAGGACACCGGGCCTCTCTCGTTCGACGCTGTCGTCGAGATACGGCCGAAGGCCTCCGTCGCCGGCTACGAGGGGCTGCAGATCACGGTCCCGGCTCCGGCAGCCACAGAGGACGAGGTCGACGCCCAGATCGATCGCCTCCGAGAGCAGTTTGCCCAGCTGCACGAGGTCGACCGCGAGGTGAGGGCCGGCGACGTCGTGACGATCGACGTGAGCGCCGAGCGCGACGGTGAGCCGGTCGAGGACCTTTCGACGGTCGACTTCGTCTACGAGGTAGGAACGGGGATGATCGCCTCCGACGTCGACGAGAAGCTCGTCGGCGCCAAGGCGGGCGACATAGTCGAGGTCGAGGCGGAGGAGGCCCCGGGCGGCGGCGCCCGCATGAGAGTGCTCGTGAAGCTCGTGCGCGAGAAGGTGCTGCCGGATGCCGACGACGAGTGGGCCTCGGAAGCCTCGGAGTTCGACACCCTCGAGGAGCTGCGTGCCGACCTCCGCAAGCGGCTCACCGCTGTCCGCCGCCTCCAGGCTCGGATCGCCCTCCAGGACAATGCCGTCACCGAGCTCGCAAAGCTCGTCGACGTCGACATTCCCGAGACTCTCCTCAACCGGGAGCTCGCCCGGCTGCAGAATGACTTCCTCCACCGTCTCGAGCACCGCAGGTTGAGCCTGCCGCAGTACCTGGAGGCCACCGGTCGGGACACCGACCAGCTCTCCGAGGACCTGAAGACCCAGGCGCTCGAGGCGGTCCGAGTCGACTTGGCGTTGCGGGCGCTCGCCGAGGCGGAGGCGATCGACGTCTCCGACGACGACCTGGTGGCCGAGATAACGACCTACGCCGAGTCGCTCGGCCAGCCCGTCTCGGCGGTCGCCGAGCAGTTCGCGGAAGGGGCGGCGCTCGAACGGCTACGCTCGGAGATAAGGAATTCGAAGGCTGCGGGGTGGCTCGTCGAGCACGTCGAAGTCGTCGATGAGCAGGGGAATCCGATGGAAAGAGCATTGCTGGAGCAGGACGGAGCCCCTGACGAGGAAGACTCTCCGGGTGATGAAACCGACGAGGAGGGCTCGAGCGGCGCTACCGTCGGTGCCGGCAAGCTCGAGGAGGGCGAGCCCGACGGAACCGAGCGCGACGGAACCGAGCCCGAAGACACCGAGGAGGGAGAGTCTTGAGCGCATCTGGCTATCTCGTACCTACGGTCGTTGAGCAGTCGAGCCGGGGCGAGCGCGCCTATGACCTGTACTCAAGGCTGCTGCGC
>JASHRK010000272.1 GCA_030037405.1 Acidimicrobiales bacterium
ATCCGGTAACCGGAGCTATATAGGTAATCAACGCCCGTGATACGGTGGTCTATTCAATGGTTACAGCGATACAGCATTTAATCGAGTAGAGGTGATCATGAGGAGGCGACGACCCGCTCGCCGAAGTGTCGTGGTGTCTTCACCGCTCCCGATCCCGAAGTGGGTCCGGTCTGCCGAGCGGATCGTCCGAATGCGGATTGACCCGGTGCTAACCCAGGTAGAAGTAGGGAGAGCTGCTTGGATCCGTGGTGCATGTGGTACAAAAATCCGTGGTACGTGCACCACGAAAAACGCACAAGCCAATGTCAACTACGGTGCGTAGCGGTGAACTATGGTGCATCAAAAGACCAGCACGATTACGATAAATGTATGAAGTCGCTGGTAGAGAAATTGAGCATCATAAAATTTGCCAAGGTGAGGGTCGCGGGTTCGAGTCCCGTCGTCCGCTCCAAGAAAGTCCAGGTCACAGGCTTATAGAGGGCTCCGGAAGGAGCCCTCTTGCTGTGTCCGAAGGTGAAGGGTCCAACAAACGGAACCTCCAGTCGTCGCGGGCCGAGTCGTAACAGGTGTGACGAGGACGTGTTACTGGGAGTCCGCGACCGGTGGTCAGTCCGTGGCCTTCGGGTGCTTCAGGCCCACTGCCGTGACCCAGACCGTACGGGTTTCGGAGTCCGGTGCGTACCAAATGCGGCCAGCTCCCGAGATCTCGCGTTGCCACTGTGGGAGCACTTTGCCGCCGATTGTTCGAGTCGCAAGTGGCCCCTTCAACGGTCCCGTGCGTCTCGGGTTGTCGCTACGGTCGAGCGGGCGAGTTCGGAGCCGTTCTCGCTCCTCTTCCATGAGTTGCGGTTCTGCTGCCGTCGCCGCCCGCCATTGCTTTTCCACTTGCCTGCTGACTGGGCGCACCTTCCAGTCCTTTGGGCGAGGAGCTGCCGACTGTGGAGGCGTCGGCACCTAGAGCTCGACGTCGTACACGGGACGAGGCACCGACCTCGTGAGCTCGTGACGCAGTTCCTTGTCTGAGTACGTGGTCGCGCTGATGCGCCAGTCTTCGATCAGTTCCGTCACCGGACCGGTCGGGCCACCTGCGAGCGCCACGAGCAGAGGCTCGGCGATCTCGCGCAGGAACTCCCTCTGGTACTCGTCCTCGAAGACGGTCAACCATGCGAACGCGCCGTACGAGGCTGCTGATCGCTGCTCCGTTTGCTGGTTGAGGGCGACGAGGGTACGGACAAAGTCCGCAGCCAGTTCTGCAAGTTGGCGGTCATGGACGACGTCATCGGCCGGCGCTATCAGCAAGGTCGTCCCGTCCTTGTCCCTGATCAGCGCCCCGCCGTGACGGGCGCGTTCGAGGACCTCGCGGTGGTTCCGGGCGAGGTCGGTTGCCTGGTAGGTAGTGGTGCTGGCCAAAGAGAGGGTCATCTGAGCTCCTGCATACGATCTTACGTACGATTGTAGCGCACTCGTTGGCTTGGCGCATCGCCGTGCGGTCTGGCACCTACCGCCGCAATCGCGGACGATGGATCAGGCGGCGAGTTCGTACTCGTGGACGAGCCCTCCGAGGACGTCACGTCGGCGAATTACGCCGGTGCCGTGAGATGCGCCGGTTGAGCGCGGTGGCGTGAGCTGCAAGCCGCGATGGGGCCTGGCCCGGTCGTAGTGCTCGACGTACTCGGCCAGGCTCGCCTCCAGCTGGCGCTGGGAGAGCACGAGCAAGTGGTCGAGGCAGTCCTCTCGGGCGGTGCGCACCCAGCGTTCGGCGAACGCGTTCGCACGGGGTGAACGGGCCGGAATCTGGATCTCCTCGATGCCGATCGCCGAGAAGACGGCGTCGAAGCTGGCAGTGAACTTGGCGTCTCTGTCACGGATCAAGAAGCGAAAGCGGCGGCCCGCATCTTCGAGGTCGCTCGTGAAGTTGCGAGCGATCTGGGTCACCCACGGCCCGTTCGGGTTGGCGGTGACGCCGAGCAGGTGCACGACCCGTCGCTCGACCTCGATCGCGAACATCACGTAGTAACGTCGCAGGAGCACGGTGTCGACGGTGAAGAAGCCCGGATCGTCGAGGAGCAGGCGGAAGGCCGCGACGCCGGAGGACGTTCGCCACGCTGCCTCTTGACACCGTGACGCCGAGCTTCTTCAGCTCGCCCACGATCCGCAGGTAGCCCCACCGTCGGTTCTCCTGGGCCAAGCGCACGATGGCTCGACGGTCTCGGAAGGAAGCGACGGCCGTCCAGATCCACGACGGGGATAGGTCCAGCGTCGGCGGACAAGAGCGCGATGCCAGCGAAGGATCGTCTCGGGCTTGATCAAGAACGCCATCCAGCGCTCGCGCGGCACCAGCTTCGCCAAGGCGGCGATGACCGCTCGGTCCGACCAGGAGAAGCGGGGACGGGCAACCTGACGGCGCAGGACGGCTAGCTGTTGGCGAGGACCAGGATCTCAGCGTCCTTGGCGATGGTGTCCATCCGGTGGACGCGCACCACCTCGAGGACGCGGCGGACAAAGCAGTAGAGGAAGCTGAGCGCCACAGAGCACCGAGCGTCGCGGAACGCGTTGTGGCTGGTCAAGTCCGTGATCGAGTTCTTGGATCCTTCAGGCATCGAGCTGTCTACGAGCTGGCCGAGCGCTCGAGGGCCGTCTCCCATGGTGGGTTCGGCCTGGCCACGGCAATCGTGCAAGCTATCACCTGCGACACATCAGGGCCCCGGGCATCACCTGATTCCCTGATGCCGTTGGGTCAGCTTGCATACGTCGTATTCTTGCAGGTGCCGCCGCTCGTGCAATATGCCGGTGTGCCAAACGTCGTGGTACCAACATTATTACCACCGTCGTTGGTAAAGTTGAACATTGGGGCATAGTAACCGGCCCCGGTGAATACCTCGCTAGACGCTGGAACGGTGATGCTATACGTCACCCCGGCTTTCTGCGGGGTGAGAGTTTGGTCATTCGTGCCGTACCCGCAGTCCGCCAAGTCGGCGTCCTTGTTTTCTTCCGGCCGTTGGCCCCCGCAGGCAAACAGGACCCCGTGAACGTAGATCGACGCATCGGAAAAATTGCATACGACCTGGCCTGTGAACATTATGGTTGCGCGGCCGGCGACCGTCCCCCACTGAATATTGCTTACTGTGGAGGAGCAGCTGTCACTTGTAGCTGCGACCGCACTGGCGGGTCTCGCCATAGCCGCCCCCGCCGTAGCTGCTCCCGCCGTAGCCGGCCCTGCTGCCAAGGCGGGCGCTATAAGCGCCCCGCACACCAGCAGTGCCTTGATTAACCCACGCATGCCAACCTCCTGTTCGTGCTAGCCGTCCCAGTGCGGGGACACCACCGTGGCCACCACCGTTGGGTGGTCACGTCTGATATACGCACACGAGGGCGGAACGGTTTGAGGTTGCGACGAATAATTCCCCAGCGTCCTACTTCGGTGCTCTGCCTGGAGCGGTTCACCGTCGATCGCAGCGTTTGGCCATGGCTCGACATTCTGGATCTGGTCGCGGTCCGCGCCGACCTGGAGCAGCAGCTGACAAATCAGCGTCTTATCGAGGTCCTGGACGACGGACCTCCCTCGCACGTCGACTCGCGTTCGTTTGAGCTTTCGTGCTCAGGCCGCTCAACGTGCGCGAGCTGGGAGAGCACGGAATCCAGCCCGGAGAGCGCGAGCTCGCCGTCCTCTCCCTGCTCGTCGGCTGCCCACCTGAGCGCTACTGGTGCATGCGGGAGGCAGGACGTTTCGGCGTGAAGCACCTCGACGAGGGCGGCGCTGCCGATTGAGATTGTCAACCTCAGGAGGCCCTACCGTGCTCAGGACTTCTGGCCCCACCCGAGTTGACAAGGTTCCGCTACTTTCTCAGCCCCTTGGCTCGTCGCACGAAAGCTGGTAGGAGTCGGTGCCGGTATCGATGATGTGGGCGCCCCTTAGGTCAGCTGCGTCGGGCGCGGCGAGCTGCGTCGACCCGGCGAACTGCCGGGCCGTGATGATCGGGATTCCCTTCCACGGGCTCATGTGCAGGAGACGCGAGTCGTTGGCGACGATGATGAGTGCTTCGGACGCGAGTGCCGCCTCGAGGGTCCAGTTGTCCTCGTAGTCCGGGCAGTCGGTCACGGTGACTCTCGGTTCTACGACTCCTCCACCCGAGGCTTCGGCACCTCCACCAGAATGTGGAGGTACTCCTCGACGCGTTCCTCGGCCCAGTCGTACCCGCCATTGTCAGC
>JASHRK010000273.1 GCA_030037405.1 Acidimicrobiales bacterium
GTTGCCTGACCCGACGATCGCAGCTGTTAACTTCGTCACGCTCGGGCTCCCTGACTAGTCTGCTTTCGGCCAAGTTGGTGGTCAGTCTTGCCTGATCTGGTACGGAGATTCAACGAAAGGGTTCGCTGAGTGAAACGCTGGCCGGGGTGGAGGCACGAAGGCAACGTTCGCGAAGCAGGCGACTGATCGTCGAAGAATTCCGTCTCCTGCCGACCAAGCGCCGATCGTCGATCGCACTTTCGAGTGTGGCACACTGACCATGTGCAGAATCGCGATGGAGCCTCGGTACTAGCTCGGGCTTTCCAGCTCCTCGATGTCTTTGCGGACAACCGGACGACGGTCGGTCTGGCCGAGCTCGCACGCGCTGCGTGCCTCCCGAAGGCAACCGCCTACCGGATCGCGGGACAACTCGTGAACCTGGAAATTCTCGAACGGTCCGGAAATCGCTACAGGCTCGGGCTCAGGCTCTTTGAAATTGGAACACGCGTCACATCGCCCAGACGCCTACGTGAGGCAGCATTGCCGTATATGGAAGACCTCTACGAGTCGACGCACGAGACCGTGCACTTAGGGATCCGAGAGGGCACAGAGGTGCTGTACATCGAGCGCATCGCTGCAAGGCTCGCGCCACGCGTCGCCACAGCCATCGGTACTCGCAAGCCACTGTACTGCACGGGCCTCGGCAAGGCCCTCCTTGCCTATTCCAATCGAGAGATCGTCACCATGGCTATCGAAGCGGGGCTCCGCCCCAGGACTCCTCATACCCTCATTACCGCCCCGCAGCTTCGCCTGGCCCTCCGCCAAATTGTCAAGACCGGAATTGCCTATGATCGGGAGGAATATGCCCTGGGGGTGACATGCGTGGCGAGCGCGATCATCGACTCACGCGGACAACCCGTGGCTGCGCTTTCCATAGCTGGGCCGACCACGAGGTTCGACCCCGACAGAACGGCGGCTGCCGTACGAACAGCCGCCCTCAGCGTATCCAGGACCATGGGACCACAGCTGGCCGGCCTCGGCAGTCGGGAACCTACTCGAGCCACATCTCTTTAAAGTTGAAGTTGTTGAAGCAGTTGCCCTGTTTGGCAGGGATATCACCGTGGAACTTCGGACTGAAAGCATCGATGACGGGTGGATACAGAGGAATGATCCAAGGGCACTCATCCCAGAAGATCTGTTGCATATCGTGGGCAATGTCCGCTCGTTTAGCTGAATCCAAGGTGCCCAGCCCTTGTGAATAGAGGTGATTAAATGTGTCGTTGTGGAAGTGGGGTTCATTAAACGAGGCACCCGGCTCGAATCCTTCCGCCGATGTCGGATAGAAGGGAAGATAGTTCCAAGTGTCCTGAGCGAAGTCGTAGCTGAGGTAGCTCGGACCGTAGAAGGCACCGGTCGTAAGCTGGCGTATAGTGACGTGTATGCCAGCAGCCGACACCTGCTGGGCTAGTACCTCCGCCATCTCGGTGGCGCCTTGGGCGACGGGCGCCGTGACCAGTTCCAGAGAGAGATGGGACTCGCCTGCCTGCTTCAAGAGGCTCTTCGCGCGGTCGAGGTCTTGCTCGCGCTGGGGAATTTCCGTGTCGTAGTTTGGCGAATCCCAGATACTGTAGAGATCATTTGCGATCGTCCCGTAGCCACCGAATACCAACTCTTTCATCTGCTTACGATTGATGGCCCAGGCCAGCGCTTGGCGGACGCGTTTGTCGCGAAGGGGACCCTGATCGACGCGCATGGTGAAGGGAATAAACCCTCCGCTGGGTGATACGACGGAGGAGTAGCCTGCAGCTTTGACGGCTTTGAGGGAGACGGCGGTTATGGGGCTGATGGCATCTTCGACACCACTCAGGAGGGCATCGACCTGACTGGTCTCGTCGGTATAGTCCGTGACGACGACACCATCGAGATACGGTAGGCCGGTCTCCCAGTAGTTCTCGTTCTTGACAAACTCGGCCTGAACGCCCGCAGTGAATGACTTGTACTTGAAAGGGCCTGTTCCCACGGGATGAGACAGATCGAAGCCGACAGGTAGAACCGTGAAATACTGTTGTGCGAGGGAGTCAAGGAAGGTCGAATAAGGAGATTTGCAGGGAACACGACAGGTGAGCTTGTCGATCTTCTTGATGCCTGCTACGTCGACCGTACTGAGGAGCACTGCTCCATCGCCAGGTTGCTTCGGATTTATAACCTGCTGAAAGGTGTAGATGACGTCGTCGGCGGTGAGTGGCTTTCCGTTGTGGAAGGTGACATCCGGCCGAAGTCTGATGGTCCAGGCGGTGGCATCCGAGTTTGACTCGATCTCCTCGGCCAAGACGAGCTTCGGAACGTCGTCGGCATTGAGCTCGATAAGCATGTCGTAGAGCTGGAAGCCATAGCAATTGTCGGTATAGGTAACAACAGTGAGGGGATCGAGAGTATCTGTCGTGCCCCCACCGGTCATGCCGACGTGGAGGGTGCCGCCGCGATGGGGCTTGGTCCTCGGCAACGCCGATCTGCCCGGCAGGCGGGACGAGGGGCGGAGGGAAGAAGGACGTGCGGCGCCACCGAGGGTGAGCGTGGTACCGGCTGCCGCAGCGAGAAAGGAGCGACGCGACAAAGTCCCGTCGGGTCCGCCTAGGACCGCCGGACTCTCGTGGTCGTCGTGTGGCATGGCGCTCCTCTCTCGCTCGGCGGGCCGATAGGAGTGGGCTGGCTCGCCAAAGCCTGTAGAAGGACTTGGCTCGGAAGGTAAGGTGCTACGAAGTGTCTCGCCTTGCAAGCGCGGCGTTTCACTCATCGGACCGGACGGCAGCTCCCTGGTAGCGTGCCTGCGGCGTTGCTCTCGAGGCACCCGGAGAGCGGGAGTTGTCGTGCGACGAGTCCTCGGGAGAAGGCTGCCGTGGCAGAGGAAGGGTTGACCTGGCGCCGTCTGCTCGTCGACGACGAGCGGCATGGACCGTTGCCTGCCCTCTTGCTCGCTCTCACAGTGGTCACCGGTCTGGTCGACGCCGTGAGCATCCTGAGCTTCGGCCGCGTCTTCGTGGCGAACATGACGGGCAACGTGGTCTTCATCGGCTTTGCTCTCGCCCGCGCCCCCGGCTTCTCGCTCGGCGCCTCCCTCAGCGCTCTCGCGGGCTTCCTCTTGGGCGCCGGCCTCGGCGGCCGCCTCGCGAACCGCTCGCGGTCTCATCGTGGCCGGCTGTTGCTCAGCGGTTCCGTTGTCGAGCTCGTATGCGTGGCAGCGGGACTCGTTGTCGTGGCAGTCTCTCCCGCTCGCCTGCCAGGAGGCGTGCAGGACGGAGCGGCGGGCGTCGTGGCGATCGCACTCGGCGCGCAGAACGCCGTCGTCCGTGCGCTCGCGGTGCCGGACCTGACGACGACCGTCCTGACCTTGACCCTCACCGGTCTGGCGGCCGATGTTCGGCGCGGTCTCAGCCCGGCGAGCCTGCGCAGG
>JASHRK010000274.1 GCA_030037405.1 Acidimicrobiales bacterium
CAGGCGCAGGCGCCTGCGCACGGCCTTCGCCGGAGCTCTCGCAGCGGTGATCATCGGCGGCACCTTTGCAGCTATCGGGCTCGCCGGATCCTCCAGGACCGGCACGTCCAAGCTGCCCACGGCGAGCCACCACCACCCGAGCACGCACCGGGGGCGCAAGCAAGGGGCAAGCCGCCGCTCCAAGCACCACGCCACCCCGGTGCCCGACGGCTTCGAGCCGGAGTCCTTCACGGCCGTCAGCCTCGACGACTGGTGGCTGCTCGGGACGGTGCCCTGCCACGGGGGGTCCGAGGGCTGCCTCGCCGTCGTGCACACGAGCAACGGCGGCTCCAGCTTCGCGGCCCTCCCGAGCCTTCAGGCAGGACCGGGAGCGGTGAGCGAGCTGCGTTTTGCCAACGAGTCGGACGGCTATGCCTTCGGACCGGAGCTCTACGAGACGACCGACGGCGGCACCTCCTGGACGAAGGTCGACCTGCCCGGTACAGCCGAGGACGTCGAGGCAGCAGGCGGCGAGGCCTACGCCATCGTCTGCCCGCCCGCCTCGGCCAACTGCCAGGCTCCGGAGCTGCTCTCCTCCCCCGTAGGGTCGCAGAGCTGGCAGCAGGTCTCGACGCCCGTGGCGCTCACCTTCGGGGCAAGCTTCGCTCTCAGCGGCAACGACCTCTACATCCTGAGCGGCAACGAGAACCCCGTCCTCTTGTACTCGTCGGATTCCGCCAAGACCTTCGGCGAGCGGGACGACCCTTGCACGCCGGGCCTCGGCGGCGGACAGCTCGCCCCCGCCGCCGACGGGAGCGGCGCCCTCTGGGCGGCCTGCCCGACCGGGACGATGGCACAGGCCAATCTCTCGACCGACGGTGGGCTTAGCTGGGGTACGGGCGAGGGCGAGTTCTCCAACCAGATGAAGGTCGCGGCCGCCTCGTCGATGGTCGCCCTCGCCTGGAACGGTGGCGGGGACGTCGGCGGGCTCGAGCAGACGACGGATGGCGGCACGAGCTTCTCGACCGTCATCGCCGGCTCGAGCTCGTCGAGCGTCCTCTGGGCAGGCTACAGCGACCCGTCCCGCGCCTACGCCCTCGTCAAGAAGAGCCGCACGGGGGCGGCGGCGAGCTGCACCCTCTACGAGTCGAACGACGGCGGCTCGACCTGGAGCGTGGTGCCGCTCGGCAACTGAGCTCGGCAACCGAGCTCGGCAACGGAGAGAGTCGAGGCACCCGGCGGGCCGAGCAAGCCCGTGAGCTGGCAAATCGCTGCCCTATTAGGGAGCTTGGCGCTCAAGGCGAGACTGCGCGATGCCGAGAATGGTTACGTGGCGTTGACGAACCGTACGCCCGCGCATGGCAACCTACCGGCCGTCGCGGTGGAAGGTCTTTTCTGTCCAGGCCGTCGACCCGTCGGTCGCGACCGCGTCCTCGAGCTCGCGCAACGCCACCTCGGGCTCGACGTCGTCTACGTCACCGAGCTGGTGGGTTCCCACCACGTCTACCGGGCCGTCGCGGGGGACTGCGCGAGCTTCCACATCGCCCTCGACGAGGGGCGGAGCGACACCACGTACTGCGAGCGTCTCTTGTCGGGCACGATCCCGAACGTGATCCCCGACACGGGAGCCGATCATCGCGTGGGGCGCCTTCGGATCACGACGGCCGCTCGCATCGGAGCCTTTGTCGGTGTCCCTCTCCGCTTGCCGGACGGGACGCCGACTGGATGCTTCTGCGGGCTGCGCCATCTTCCCGACCCGACCTTGAGCGAACGAGACGTTCGTTTCATGAGCATGCTCGCCGAGCTGATAATCGCCGACCTTGCCGAGCAGCAGCGAAAAGAGCAGCTTCGTGCCGCCTTGCTCGACCTCATCGAGGCCGAGCGGCTCGAGATTGCCTGCCAGCCCATCGTCGAGCTACGGAGCGGCCGTTGCATCGGCCTCGAGGCGCTCTCCCGCTTTCCCGACCCCTTCGGGTCACCCCAGCTCACCTTCGCCGCCGCCAACGAGGTGGACCTCGGCCTCGAGCTGGAGCGCCTCGCAGTGTGCCGTGCCTGGAGAGTGCTCGACTCCCTCCGGCCCGACCAGTTCCTCGCCGTCAACCTGAGCCCTCTCGTCCTGCTCGAGCTGGCCCGGCGCGCCGAAAGGCGCTACGACCTGCCTCTCTCGAGCCTCGTGGTCGAGATAACCGAGCATGCCGTGGTCGACTTCTACAGCGAGCTGAGGCACGCTCTCGAACCGCTTCGCGAGCGCGGCCTTCGGCTCGCCATCGACGACGCCGGGGCAGGCTACGCCTCGCTCCACCACGTCCTCGAGCTCCGGCCCGACTTCATCAAGGTGGACCGCTCTCTCGTCCACGGGGTCGCCGACGACCACGCCCGCCGCGTCGCCGTCAGCGGGCTCGTCCTCCTCGGCCTCGACGTCGGCGATGCCGTCGTCGCCGAGGGCGTGGAGCGTCCCGAGGACCTCGCCACCCTGCTCGCCCTCGGAGTCAACGCCGGCCAGGGATACCTGCTCGGCAGGCCGAGCACCGACCCGGAGGACCTCGCCGCCTGGACGAGGGCGCTGCCCCGCCGGCAGGCGGGCTGACACGCTGAGGGGCTGACGAGCTGCCCGGGAGGGCCCATATGACCTGAGCAGGGACGCTCAAGCGGGCCGCCCGCGATGTCGACATATACCGATGAATGGTGCAGAGCTTGGATCGCACGCTCGGCCGCTGCGAGGAGCTGCTCGAGGCCGCGATCGCCTCTCTTCGCGCCACGAACGGCGCCGTCCTCACCGGCGAGGCGCCCCAGGGCCTGAGCGTCATCGCCACGCGCGGCTACGAGGCCCAGAGCCTGCTCGGCCTCATGGAGCAGGCGGCCAGGCGCGCCTTTGCCGACAGAGCACCCCACTCCCTATCCGTGGCGTCCGTGCACGCCTCGACGACCACGTGCCTCGCCGTTCCAGCCCTCGTCGAGGGTGACGTGACGGCCGTGATCGTCCTCCTCCTCGACGGCTGCGAGCTCTCGCTCGAAGCCTGCGCGGAGCGACTCGCCCCGATCCTTCCCCCTCTCGGGCTGCATGCTGATCGCCTCCGCATGAAGTCGGCCCTCGACGACCGCGCCCTCGAGATAGCAGCTCTACGCAGCCAGCTCGACGCCTATGCCGTCGACCTCCGCTCCACCTACCTCGCAGAGCGCGCCCAGGCGCAGAGACTGGCCGCCTCCCTGGCAGAGCTCGAGCGCACCTACAAGGCGACTCTGCACACCCTCGCCGTCGCCGTCGAGGCGAAGGACGACTGGACGGGCGGACATCTCGAGCGTCTCGCCCTCTACGGGATGGCGCTCACGAGGCTTCTCGCGCCCGAGCACGCCGCCGACCCCCAGTACGAGTACGGCTTCCTTCTCCACGACATCGGCAAGCTGACGGTTCCCGACGCCGTGCTGATGACGCCCGGACCACTCACAGAGAGCGAACGTGCCCACGTACGAAGGCACCCCGACGCGGGCTGCTCGATCCTCGAGGGCATCCCCTTCTTGAGCGGGGCCCGGGAGATAGTGCACGCTCACCACGAGTGGTGGAACGGCGCCGGCTACCCGCGAGGCATCGCCGGCGAAACGATCCCGCTCGGTGCCCGGATCCTGTCGCTCTGCGACGCCTACGACGCCATGACGAACGACCGCCCCTACAGGAAGTCTCTTCGCGTCGACGTCGCCCTGGCCGAGGTGCGGCGCGGCCGGGGGACGCAGTTCTCCCCCGCTGCCGTCGACGCCTTCCTCTCGATCCCCCTCGACGAGCTCGAGGCAGTCCGGGCCCGCCACGCGCCCTCACGAGACTCGTCCTCCTCGCCCGCCGCTCGATAGCCTCTGGCAGCTGTCGCGGTGGCGCAGCCGCGATCGGGGAGACGAAGGAGGCAGCCGGCAAGATGGAGAGCGACGCGACATCGACTGGAAACCAGGGCCTCCTGGACCGCCTGGAGGGTGGCGGCACGGTGATCTGTGCCGAGGGCTACCTCTTCGAGTGCGAGCGGCGCGGCTACCTGCAGGCGGGCGCCTACGTGCCCGAGGTGGTCCTCGAGCACCCCGAAGTCGTCTCGCAGCTCCACCGCGACTTCGTCCACGCCGGCTCGGACGTCGTGGAGGCGTTCACCTACTACGCCCACCGGGACAAGCTCCGCCAGATAGGCCGCGAGGGCGATCTCGAGCCGATGAACCGCCGAGCCCTCGAGATAGCGAGGGAGGTGGCGAGAGAGACCGGGACACTGCTCGCCGGCAACATCTCGAACACGAACATCTTCACGCCCGATCCCGACGTCGTGCGCGAGGTACGGCAGATCTTCACCGAGCAGGTCGCCTGGGCCGTGGAAGCCGGGGTCGACTACATCATCGCCGAGACCTTTGGGCCGGATGAGGAGCCTCTCCTCGCCTGCGAGGTGATAAAGGAGACCGGGCTTCCGGCCGTCGTCACCTTCCAGCCCGACTACACCGAGGACGACCGCCGCCACAGCGCAGGCTGGACGGCGGCCGAGACGTGCAAGCGGCTCGAGGACAAGGGGGCCGACGTCGTCGGCCTCAATTGCGGCCTCGGCCCGCGAACGATGCTTCCCTACCTGCCGGCGGTCCGGGCGGCCGTGAGCGTCCCCATCGCGGCGTTACCGGTCCCGTACCGCACGCACTTCGCCGAACCGGTGATGCAGTCGCTCACCGACCCGCAGCTAGGAATGCGGCCGTTCCCGATCGCCCTCGACCCATTCACCTGCACACGCCTCGACATCGCCCAGTTCACCCGGTCCGCCTATGCCGCCGGTGTGCGCTATCTCGGGCTCTGCTGCGGGGCAGGCCCGCATCACGTCCGCGCCATGGCCGAAGCCCTCGGGCGCACGCCGCCCGCCAGCAGGTACTCGGCCGACATGACGAAGCACTACTACTACGCCCCCGAGGCGCGCGAGCTTTCGGCGATCCTCCCATCCCCGCTCGAGACGAGCTCGCCGGTGGCCCAAGAGACATGACCGCAGTTCCCCGAGAGACATGACAACGCGGGACCCCCGCCACGACATCCTCTTCGAGCGGGTGAGGATCGGGCCGAAAGAGCTGCGCAACCGTTTCTACGCCGTGCCTCACTGCACCGGCTTCGGGACCGAGAAACCGAGGTCTCAGGCCGCCTTCAGAGCCATGAAGGCCGAAGGTGGGTGGGCGGCCGTCTGCACGGAGTACGCACCTGTGAGCGCGGATGCAGACACGATGCCGTACGTCTCCTCGCGGCTCTGGGACGACGAGGACGCGCGCAACCTGGCACTCATGGCCGGCGCAGTCCACGCCCACGGCGCTCTCGCCGGAGTCGAGCTCCACCACGGCGGCCTCATGGACCACCCGCGGGAGTCGCGCTGGCACCCCGTGGGGCCGTCGCCGATCGCCAACGTGCTGCGCCCCTGCGCCACGACGCCGCGTGAGATGGACGAGAGCGACATCGCCCGCGTCCAGGGCGACTTCGTAGACGCAGCCCGGCGCGCCCGCGATGCCGGGTTCGACATCGTCTATGTCTACGGCGCCCACAGCTTCCTGCTCGGGCAATTCCTCTCGCCCCACCTCAACTGCCGGCGCGACGGCTACGGCGGCAACCTCCGGGACCGTGCCCGTATGTGGCTCGAGACCCTGGAGCAGGTCCGGGAGGCCGTCGGCGACAGCTGCGCCGTCGCCGTGCGCTTTGCCGTCGACTCGCTCGGGATCTGGGGGGTGAAGCGAGAGGAGGGCTTCCAGTTCGTCGAGATCGCCAACGACCTCGTCGACCTCTGGGACCTGACGGTGGGCGAGGTCGCCGGGTTGGAGCGGATCGA
>JASHRK010000275.1 GCA_030037405.1 Acidimicrobiales bacterium
AGCGCCCGGTCGTTGTTGGTGAGAACCTCGAGCGAGATCGTCTCGATGCCGGCCCGCCTCAGCCGTCGCGTCGCCGCCAGGAGCCCGGAGCGCCCGTAACCTTTCCCCCGCTCCTCCGGCATGACGGCAAAACCGAAGATCGACGCCGTCGAGCCGTCCTCCTCGACTTTCATCACCCCGACCGGGTTGCCCGCCTCCACCGTCTCGATCACCGTCACCGACGCGATCTGCGCCGCCCTCGCCAGTTGGTCGACAGGGTCGAAGCGGGCCTGCTCCTCCTCGAATCCCGCCGCCAGGCACTCGGCGACGAACTCTGCGTCCCCGAGAACGGCGGGACGGAGACGGACAGGCGGGCCGTCGTCTCGCGCATCTGGCTCGCGCAGCTGGCTCATGCGGTGCTCGGAGTGATCGAGCTCGCCGCCTCGGTCGAGCACGAAACGTTCCGAGTCCTCGAGCCGCCGGTCGACGACGAGGAGAGCCATCGCCGGGGCTCGGGCGGCGATCTCGGCCGCCGCAGCGTCATAGAGCGTGCTCCCAATGCCCTGGCGGCGGTAGGCCGGATGGACCATGCCGGTCACCTCGAGGGCGACGGGTCGCCATTGGTAGAGCCCGGCGAAGCCCACGATCGTGCCGTCGCTCAGCCAGATGAAGTCGCTCGTCGCTCCGTGGGAGCGGGCCCGCAGCGTCGGCCACTCGAGCTTGAGCCGGCCACCGTCGCTGTCGCGGCAGGCTGCCTCGAGACGTGCCAGCCCCTCGAGCTCGTGAGCGTCGAGCTGGGGAAGGGCAAGAAGCTCGCCAGTGGGCGAGGGCGCCGGACCGGGCGTTGCTCTCACCCCCGACGTAGCCGATGGTCTTGGCGTGACGAGTGGCTAATCGGAGCGGTCGGCGACGAGGGCCGCGATGTGGCGGACGAGGCGTGACTTGCGCCGAGAGGCCTGATTGGGGTGGATGACGCCCTTGGCCGCCGCCTTGTCGATGCGCCTCACGGCCTCCTTCAGGCGCTCGGCGATGTCGTCCGCGCCGGTCTCGGCAGCTCTGAGGGCGGTCTTGGTGCGGGTCTTGAGCTCAGAGCGCACCGCCTTGTTACGGGCGCGGCGACGCTCGTTCTGGCGGTTGCGCTTTATCTGACTCTTGATGTTCGCCATCTCTTCCTCAGGAATCGCTCGCTGACCGCGAACTACCACCGCCAGCACATTCGCGTTGGACCCAAGGTTAGCAGTGGCACCATAGGACAGTGATCCAAGCAGGACGGATTCGCAACTTCTCCATCATCAGCCATGTCGACCACGGCAAGTCGACGCTGTCGGACCGCATCCTCGAGTTGACGCACGCCGTCGACGCCCGGGAGATGCGCGAGCAGTTCCTCGACTCGATGGAGCTCGAGCGCGAGCGCGGGATCACCATCAAGGCCCAGAACGTGCGGGTCCACTGGCGCGACCACGTCCTTCACCTCATCGACACTCCGGGGCATGTGGACTTCGGCTACGAGGTGAGCCGATCGCTCGCCGCCTGCGAGGGGGTCGTCCTCCTCGTCGACGCTTCGCAAGGCATAGAGGCGCAGACGCTCGCCAACTGCTACCTCGCCCTCGAGCACGACCTCGAGATCGTCGCCGCCCTCAACAAGATCGACCTTCCCGCCGCCGACCCGGATCGCTACGCGGGCGAGATCGAGCAGGTGCTCGGGCTGCCGGCCGAGGGCATCCTCCGCATCTCGGCGAAGACGGGGGAGGGCGTCGTCGAGCTCCTCGACGAGATCGTCTCTCGCATCCCCGCCCCACGAGGCGACGCCGCCGCACCGCTGCGGGCTCTCGTCTTCGACTCCTACTACGACCAGTACCGGGGGGTCGTCAACGCCGTGCGGGTCGTCGAGGGAACGCTGAGATCCCGCTCGAGGGTGCGGCTCTTCCAAGCGGGCAGCACGCACGAGGTCGAGGAGATAGGCATCCGTTCCCCGAGAAACGAACCCGTCGACGAGCTCGGCCCGGGCGAGGTCGGCTACCTCATCGCCGGCATCAAGGCGGTCGGCGAGGCGAGGGTCGGAGAGACCGTTACGGAGGCGGCCCGCCCGGCGACGGAGCCGCTCGAGGGGTACCAGGACCCCAAGCCGATGGTCTTCTGCGGCCTCTACCCGCTCGACGGCGACGAGCTCCCGGACCTCCGCGACGCCCTCGAGAAGCTCCAGCTCTCCGACGCCTCGATCACCTTCGAACCAGAGACGTCCGCGGCCCTCGGCGTCGGCTTCCGTTGCGGCTACCTCGGCCTCTTGCACATGGACATCGCCCGCGAGCGCCTCGAGCGGGAGTTCGGGCTCTCCCTCATAGCGACGGCCCCCTCGGTCGAGTACGTCGCCCACCTCACCAACGGCTCCTCGCAGAGGGTCGACAATCCCTCCGCCATGCCCGCCCCGCAGCAGCTCGAGTCGATCGAGGAGCCGATCCTGGCGCTCACGATCATCACGCCGTCCGAGTACACCGGGACGGTGATGGACCTCTGCCAGGCGCGGCGGGGGGTCCTCGGCAAGATGCAGTACCTGTCGCCCGAGCGCCTCGAGCTCATCTATACCGTCCCGCTCGCCGAGGTCGTGGTCGACTTCTTCGATCAGCTGAAGAGCCGGACCAAGGGCTACGCGAGCCTCGACTACGAGCCGGCCGGCTACCAGCCGGACGATCTCGTCAAGGTCGACGTCTTGTTGAACGGGGCGCCCGTCGACGCCTTCAGCTCGATCGTGCACAAGTCGCGCTCTCTCGACTACGGGCGCAAGATGACGGCGAAGCTCCGAGAGCTCATCCCCCGCCAGCTCTTCGACGTGCCAATCCAGGCGGCCATCGGAGGAAGGATCATCGCCCGAGAGACCGTGAAGGCGAAACGAAAGGACGTGCTCGCCAAGTGTTACGGGGGCGACATCACTCGCAAGCGCAAGCTCCTCGACAAGCAGCGCGAGGGGAAGAGGCGCATGAAGAGCATCGGGCGCGTCGAGATCCCCCAGGAGGCTTTCATCTCGGCACTCCGCCTGGAGGAGTGACCCGTTGCCGAGCAGGAGATTCCCCCTTGACAGCAGGTAAAATTCTGGGGCTGTGAGCACGACGCCTAACTCCGAGCTCGACGATCGTAAGGCGGCGATACTGCGCGCCGTCGTGAAGGACTACGTGGAGACGTCGGTTCCCGTCGGCTCGGCCCAGGTGGCGCGCGACCCGGGGATAGACGTCTCCCCGGCAACGGTCCGCGGGGAGATGGCGGCCCTCGAGCGCGACGGCTACCTCACCCACCCCCATACGAGCGCGGGCAGGGTGCCTACGGACAAGGGATACCGTTTCTTCGTCGACCACCTGGCGACCCCGTCGGTCCTGGCGGTTGCCCAGCAGGAGCAGGTGCGGGAGTTCTTCTCGAGAGCCCACGGCGAGCTGGAGCACATGCTCGCCGACACGAGCCGCCTTCTCGCCGAGCTCACCGACACGGCCGCCATCGTCCTGCCCCCGAGCCCGGAAGACCGCCTCATCCGCTCCGCCGTCCTCACGAGGCTCTCGCCTCACACCGCCCTTCTCGTGCTGATCTTCTCCGACGGCATGGTCGAGCGGTTGGCCCTCGCCGTGCCAGAGGACCTGCGCGACGAGGACGTTCGTGCCGCCGGCAACCTGATCGACCAGCACTTTGCCGAGCGTGCAGTCACCGAGATCGTCTCAGGGCAAGGGCCGTTGCCCTCGAGCGGCCGTCCCGAGATCGACGCCCTCGTCTCCGCGGCGCGAAGCGCCATGGAGACGGCTTCGACGCTCGAGCTGTCGCCCGACCAGCTCTTCGTCGGCGGGGCGGCGAGGATGCTCGAGCACTTCGAGGCGCTCCAGCAGGTGCGGGCGATCCTCGCCATCCTCGAGCAGTCCGTCGTTGTCGTCACGCTGCTCCACGAGGTCCTCACGCGGGCAGACGGCGTCTCGATCGGATCGGAGAACGGTCTTGCTCCTCTCTCGGAGTGCTCGCTCGTAGTCGCCCCTTACGCCGGCGAGGGCGGATCGCATGGCACGATCGGTATCCTCGGTCCCACTCGTATGAACTACCCACAGGCACTGGCCGCCGTGGCCGTCGTCGGGCAACGGCTCACGCGCGAGCTCACCCAGGACTAGCCCGAACAACCCGATGAGCGTCGCAACCGATTACTACGAGCTCCTGGGCGTCAGCCGTGACGCGACCGACGAGGACCTGAAGCGGGCGTACCGGCGTCTTGCCCGGGAGCTCCATCCCGACGCCAACCCGGGCGATCGCGCGGCCGAGGAACGCTTCAAGCAGGTCACCGTCGCCTACGAGACGCTCCGAGACCCCGAGCGGCGCCAGCGCTACGACCTCTTCGGGCCGGAAGCTACCCGTGGCCCCGGTGGCCCCGCAGGCGGTGGCTCGGACCCCTTCGGTTTCGGGGTCAACCTCGGCGACCTGTTCGAGTCGTTCTTCGGTGGGCAGGCCAGCACCGGTTCGGGGAGGGCAGGAGCGCGTCGCGGCTCCGACGCCGAGGTCATCCTCGACCTCACCCTGGCGGAGGCGGCCTTCGGGTGCGAACGGGAGATCACCCTCTCGATCCCCGTGCCCTGCGAAGCCTGCGAGGCGAGCGGAGCGCGGGCGGGAACGACCCCTACGACGTGCCCGGACTGCCGTGGCGCAGGGCAGGTGCAGCGGGTACGGCAGTCGTTTCTCGGCCAGATGGTCACGAGCTCGCCCTGCCCTCGCTGCCGCGGGATGGGCGAGATCATCGCCTCCCCCTGTCCGGAGTGCCGCGGCGAGGGGCGGCGGACGAAAGAGCGATCGCTCACCGTCGAGGTGCCCTCCGGCGTCGACGACGGCGCCACCCTGCGCGTCGCGGGAGCAGGGCCGGCGGCCGTCCGGGGCGGTGTCGCCGGCGATCTCTACGCCCACCTGCGAGTCGCCCCCGACCCCGCCCTCGAGCGCTCCGGCAACGACCTCGTGGCGAGGGCGCACGTCTCCTTCGTGCAGGCGACCCTCGGCACGACGGTCGAGGTCGCCTCGCTCGAAGGACCTGTCGAGCTCGCCATTCCGGCGGGCACCCAGTCCGGGACCGTGCTGAAGCTGAGTGGAAAGGGCGTCCCCCGGCTGCGCAGCAGGCATCGCGGCGATCTCCTCGTCACGGTCGTCGTCGAGATCCCCACCAAGCTCCAGGAGGCCGAGGAGGAGTTGCTCCGTCAACTCGCCACCCTCCGAGGCGAGGAGGTCACCCCCCGCGAGCAAGGTCTCCTCTCCCGCATCCGGTCGAGCTTCCGCTGAGCACCGCCCCGGCGGGACGCGCCTGGACGCTGCGGCACGCGAGCGGGCTCGCCTACGTCGAGGATCTCGACGCCCTGGAGCTCGCCCCGGAGGATCTCCACCATCTCCAGACGGTGCGGCGCCTCCGCCCCGGCGAGGTCGTGGTCGCCTGCGACGGCCAGGGCGGCTGGCGGCCGTGCGAGGTCGTGCGGAACTCCGCCGCCATCTCGCTCGCGCCCACCGGCGACACCAGTCACGAGGACGCCGCCCAGCCTGAGATCACCGTCGGCCTCTCCCTCGTCAAGGGGGACCGGACCGAGTGGGCTGTGGAGAAGCTTGCGGAGCTCGGCGTCGACCGCATAGTCCCTCTCATCTGCGACCGCACGATCGCCCGCAGGGACGAGACCCGCAACGCCCGCAAGGGTGCGCGGCTGCAGCGGATCGCCCGGGAGGCCTCGATGCAGGCGAGGCGACTATGGCTCCCGGTCGTGACGGAACCGGTCACGTTTCGAGAGATGCTCGAGTCGCGAAGGGCGACGGCCGCGGGGGAGGTGGCTATCGCCCACCCCGGTGGGCAGGCGATCCCGCCCTCGGCCACCACCGTGTTGGTCGGCCCCGAGGGCGGCTGGTCCACGGCTGAGCTCGACCTCTCGCGTGCACGGGACGTCCCCCGGGTCGGGCTCGCCCGGGACGTCTTGCGGGTCGAGACTGCCGCGGTCGCCGCCGGCGCCTTGCTCTCGGCACTGCGCAGCGGGCTCGCGGCACCCTTGAGCTAGCTCGTCGCCAGCAGCTCTCCCGGTTGTTGACTACGGAGCGTGGGTAGCGTCACCACGTTCCGTGCGAATTGCGCGCGTATTCGTGGTGTAATTGGGAACCATATGGGAGAGGTCGATCAGATGGACGTGGAGTCCGGCCGTTTCGCCCAGGAGGTCGGGTCCCGTTTGCGATCGGTCCGCCGCCAGAAACGTCTCTCCCTCCAGGCGGTCGAGAAGGCGTCGGGCGAGGAGTTCAAAGCCTCCGTGCTCGGCGCATACGAGCGGGGCGAGCGGACCATCTCGGTCCCGCGGTTGCAGCGGCTGGCGAAGATCTACGCCGTCCCCGTCGAGCAGCTGCTGCCGAACGACGCCTCGAACCCGCTGCAGCGGGCCTCCAAGCTCGCCGGATCCGGCACCGGGCACGGAGAGACGGGCGCGACCAAGGTCACGATCGACCTCGTGCGCCTGAACGACGCCAACGGACCGGAACGTGACCTGCTCTATCACTTCCTCGCCTCCGTTCAGGTCCAGCGTCAGGACTTCAACGGCAAGGTGCTCACGATCCGTGGGGAAGACCTTCGGGTCATCGCCTCCATGTTCGGCCGGGACACGGACGCCCTCGTGGTTCGCCTCGAGGAGCTCGGCCTCGTGGTGCCGTCCCAGCGGAGGAACGGACGGTCCTGACGAGACCGGCCCCGCGGGCTGGCGCGACGACGGAGGGGGCGGCAGAGGCGGTCGCGGCAGAGGGTACGGCAGAGGCGCCTCGCGGGCACCTCGGGATGTACATCCACATCCCCTTCTGCGCTCGCCGCTGCGACTACTGCGCCTTCTCCACCTGGACCGACCGCCACTTCCTTCGTAGCGCCTACGTCGACGCCTGCATCGCCCACGTCCGCCTGGTGCAGTCGGGAGTGGTCGAGGTTGTGTGCCCGAACGGGGACACAACCTCGACCACATGCCAACCTGGCCCGCCGGCGACCCTCTACGTCGGAGGGGGCACTCCCTCGCAGCTGGAGCCGGCCGACCTGAGCCGCCTCCTCGAGGCGGTCGAGCGCCAGCCCGCCACGGAGGTCACGATCGAGGCCAACCCGGACGACGTCACCGAGACGTGGGCCGGGACAGCCAGGCGAGCCGGCGCCACCCGGATATCGCTCGGCGTGCAGTCGCTCGACCCGGTCGTGCTCGGCGGGCTCGGCAGAGCCCATGGCGCGACCGCCGTGGCCTCCGCCGTAGCTGCGATCGCACGAGCGGGGATCGCCTCCTACAGCGTCGATCTCATCTATGGGGGCGCCGGCGAGACGGCCGAGAGCTGGAGGGCGACGCTGCAGGGTGTCCTCGACCTCGACCCGCCACCACAGCACGTGAGCGCTTACGCGCTCACCGTCGAGGCGGGGACGCCCCTCTCTCGGCACCCGAGCCGCCACCCTGACGAGGACGAGCAGGCGAGCCGCTACGAGATCGCCGACACCATCTTCGAAGCGGCCGGCCTCCGGTGGTACGAGATCTCGAACTGGGCCAAGCCCGGCTTCGAGTGCAGGCACAACATGAACTACTGGGCACAGGGCGACTACCTCGCCATCGGCGCAGCCGCCCACGGCCATCTCGCAGGCACCCGCTTCAGGAACACGACGCTTCCCGAGCGCTACGTGGAGGCCATTGCGAGCGGTCGCTCACCGGTCGTATGGAGCGAAACGCTCGCCCCGGCGGCACGCGAGCTCGAGGCCCTCGAGCTCGCCCTCCGGACGCGAGCCGGAGTCCCCAGGGCGAACCTGCCGATCGGGGACGACCCCGTCCTCGCCCGGCTCGTGCAAGCGGACGGCGGCGGCAACCTCGTGCTCAGCCGTCGGGGCCGCCTGCTCGCCAACGAGGTGGCCTGCCGGCTCTCGGCGTCACCGATGCCATCGTCGGAACCGTCGCCGAGGGCGGCGAGGAGGCCAGGGCGACCTGCATCTCCAGGAGAGAGCGCCAGATCAGCTGAAACGCAGAGAGAGACCGTATGATGCACCTCATGCCAGAGCCGATCCGATGGATGAGCACGAGCGAGGTGTCCGACTATCTCGGCGTGAACACGCGGACCCTCTACCGCCTCATCGACGAGGGGGACCTCCCGGCGTACAAGTTCGGGAGGGTCATCCGCCTGCAGGAGTCGGACGTCCTCGCCTTCGTCGAGCGGGCACGGATCGCCCCGGGCAGCCTCGAGCACCTCTATCCCATGCCGTCGAGGTCGGAGGCGTGAGCGGGGCCGTGACCGAGGCGAGGTTCCTCCCCGACTGCCTCTTCTGCAGGATCGTCGCCGGCGAGCTCTCCTCCACCGAGGTCGCCTCGAGCGAGAGGAGCTACGCCTTTCGTGACCTGAACCCGAAGGCGCCCACGCACGTCCTCGTCGTCCCCCGCGAGCACATCACCGACGCGGCCGCCGTCGGCGCTGGCGACGGGGACGTCCTTGCCGACATGATCCTGCTCG
>JASHRK010000276.1 GCA_030037405.1 Acidimicrobiales bacterium
TCCTCGGCGTCACGCCAGGAGTCGGCGAGGGGTATCTCGACCTCGACGTGCTTGCCCGCCCGCATGGCTGCGATGGCCTGGGCGGCGTGCATCGGCGTCGGCGTGCAGAGGATGACGGCATCGACGTCGCTTCGCGCCAGGCTCTCGCCGAGGTCCGTGGTGGCGTGGCCGACCCCGTACCTCTTCGCCACCTCCTCTGCCTGCTCGAGCCTGCGGCTCACGATGGAGGTGACCTCGACCCCCTCGATGTTGCCGAGAGCGTCGAGGTGCCTGATGCCGAAAGCGCCGGCACCGGCGAGAGCGACCCGTAGACCGGTCACGCAGACGCCTGGAGCACGATGTGGCCGAGCGCCGTGTTCGAAGCGGGCACGTGGTAGTGGCGGTGCAGCTCCTTTGCCTCGGGGCCGAGAGCACCCCGCATGACGAGCCACATCACCATCTCGATTCCCTCAGAGCCCGCCTCTCGCAGGTACTCGATGTGGGGCATCTTCCTGAGCGCCCCTGGATCGGCGGTCAGCTTGTCGAGGAACGCCTCGTCGAACTCCCGGTTGATGAGGCCCGCCCGCTTCCCCTGCAGCTGGTGGCTCATGCCACCTGTGCCCCAGATATGGACGTTCAAGTCCTCGGGGTAGCTCTCGACGGCGCGCCGGATCGACTCGCCCAGCATGTAGCAGCGGTTGCCCGTCGGGGGCGGGAACTGGATGACGTTGACCGAGATGGGCACGACTCTCACCGGCCAGGTGTCCGGCCGCCCGAACATGAGCGAGAGCGGGATGGTAAGGCCGTGGTCGACGTCCATCTTGTTCACGATCGTGAGGTCGAACTCGTCGAGGATGATGGACTGCGCCATGTGCCAGGCGAGGTCGGGATGCCCGATCACCGGCGGGACAGGCCTCGGCCCGAAACCCTCGTCGGCCGGCTCGAAGTGCTCGGCGCACCCGATGGCGAAGGTGGGGATGAGCTCGAGGGAGAAGGCAGAGGCGTGGTCGTTGTAGACGAGGACGACGACGTCGGGGCGCTCCTCGCCGATCCACCGTCTCGTCCACTCGTAGCCCTCGAAGACCGGGCGCCAGTAGTCGTCGCCGTCCTTGCCGTGGTCCCAGGCGGCCCCGATCGCCGGAACGTGACTGGTCGTGACGCCGGCTGTGATCCGCGCCATCAGCGTCCCTCCTTTATCGATCGCCATCCCTCTGGCGAGCGGCCTCCCGCGAGCATCATCGCCGCGTAGTCCTCCGAGCTCATACCGGTCATCGACTGGGCGGCGTCCTGAAAGGTCTTGCCGTCGGAGAGGAAGAGCTTTGCGAGGAAGTAGATGTTCCCGCCCTCGGCGATCGCCGCGCTGTAGTCGCGGGCGAGGACGGCCTGTTTCTGCGCCTCGTTCATCGGCCACTCGTCCAGGTAGGCCCGCTCGCCTGCCTTGAAGCGGGCCCGGTTCTCCGGCTTCATGAGGCTCATGCAGAACTGGTTCAGGAAGTAGCCCTTTCGAGATCGCTGCGCCGTGAACACGGTCGTCCCCGGGATGTCGTCGAGCTCGGAGAGGTCGACGTGTGAACCCGGTCGGTCACCTGCTGCGTCAGTCATGGCTGCACCCCCCAGTAGAGCCGCATCGGGTTGTCGACGAGGAGGCGCCGGCGAGCCGCCTCCGTCGGGGCGATGCGGGGAACGAGATCGACGAGCTTTCCGTCGTCGGGCATATGAGTCTTCATGTTGGGATGGGGCCAGTCGGTGCCCCAGAGGACGCGATCGGGGAACTCCTCGACGACGCGGCGTGCGAAGGGCACGTAGTCGTCGTACCCCGGGGGACCGGCGGCCGAGAGGCGCTCGGCCCCGGTCACCTTGCACCAGAAGTTGGGGTGCTCGGCCATGAGCCTGACGAAACGGTCGAACCCCGGGCCGGTCGCCGGCTTGCTCAAGTCGGGAGTGCCCATGTGGTCGACGACGACCGTGATCGGGAGCGAGGTGAAAAAGCTCCAACGCGTCTCCAGGTCGGCCGCTTCGAAGTAGATCACGACGTGCCAGCCGAGCTCGGCTATGCGGGCGACGATGCCGATGTAGTACTCGTCGGGGCGCGGGTCGACGAGACGACGGAGGAAGTTGAAGCGCACTCCCCGCACACCCTCCGCGTGCATGCTCGCGAGTGCCTCGTCCGGCGTCTCGGCGCCGACCGAGGCTACGCCTCTTGCCCGTCCACCGGCAGATCGCAGGGCGTCGATCATGGCGCTGTTGTCCGTCCCGTGGCAGGTCGCCTGCACCACGACCGTCTTGTCGAAGCCGAGGAAGTCGCGCAGGGCGAAGAGCTTGTCCTTGCCGGCGTCACAAGGCGTGTACTTGCGCTCGGGCGCGTAGGGGAACTGCTCGCCCGGGCCGAAGACGTGGCAATGGGAGTCGACGGCACCCGGGGGGAGGACGAAGGACGGCTTCGAGGGTTCGGGATCGAAACAGAGCCAGTCCGGGTCCATCGTGAACGCCGCTGTCATCGACCTCTCGCCTTCAAGTACCTGTCGAGGCGGGGGTAGACGCGCCGGGCGTTCCCCGAGAAGACCCTTGCTCGGAGGTCCTCGGAGAGCCCGAGGGCGTCGATATAGCGCTTGGTGTCGTCGAAGTAGTGACCGGTCGTCGGGTCGACGCCGCGCACGGCTCCGACCATCTCGGAGCCGAAGATGATGTTGTCCACTCCGATCA
>JASHRK010000277.1 GCA_030037405.1 Acidimicrobiales bacterium
GATCTTGGCCATCTCGTTGGCGATGAGGTCCCAGCAGACCGCGAAGAAGTCGCTGAACATGATCTCCGCGATCGGCCGCAGCCCGGTCATCGCCGCGCCGACGGCCGCGCCGAGGATCGCCTGCTCGCTGATCGGGGCATCGACGACTCGCTGAGGCCCGAACTCCTCGAGGAGCCCGCTCGTCGTCTTGAAGACGCCGCCCGCCTTGGCGACGTCCTCGCCGATGAAGAAGACGGAGTCGTCGCGGCGCATCTCCTGGGCGATGGCCCGACCGATCGCCGCCCGGTAGGTCAGTTCCGCCACGCCGCGCCTCCGTCGCTGAACAGCTCGGTCATCGCCAGCGCCTCCTCGGGTGGAGGCGATCGCCGGGCCGTCTCGGTCGCCTCGTCGACCTCCTCGACCACGGCCTTCTCGAGATCCTCGATCTCGCCGGCGGCGGCGCCTCTTGCCAGGAGCAGCTCCCTCGTGCGCGGGATCGGGTCACGAGCGAGCCAGCCCTCTACCTCCTCGGAAGGGCGGTAGGTGCCGGGGTCTGCCCTCGAGTGACCCCCGTGGCGATAGGTCACGGCCTCGACCAGGCTCGGCCCGCCGCCCTCCCTTGCCCGGGAGAGGGCGGCGGAGGCGGTCTCGAAGACCTCCTCGGCGTCGTTCCCGTCGATGAGGATGCGATCGAGCCCGTACGCGGCCGCCCTGTCAGCGGCGGGATGCTCGACGGCTGTCACCTCCGAGATCGCCGTGTACTCCATGTAGAGGTTGTTCTCGCAGACGAAGACCACGGGCAGGCGCGACACGGCCGCGAAGTTGAGTGCCTCATGGAAGGCGCCGATGTTCGTCGTGCCGTCCCCGAAGAGACACACCGCCACCTGCCCCGAGTCCCTGTACCTGGCCGAGAAGGCCGCGCCGACCGCAATCGGGAGGTGGGCGCCGACAATGGCGTACGACCCCATCATGTGATGCTCGACGCTCGTGAGGTGCATCGAGCCGCCCTTTCCCGCCATGAGCCCACCGGCACGGCCCATGAGCTCGGCCAGCACGGGAGCGACGGGGACTCCCCTCGAGAGGGTGTGGGCGTGGCCCCGGTAGGTGGCGAAGGTCCAGTCGTCCGGTCGCATCGCCTCGCCGAAGCCGGCCGCGATCGCCTCCTGGCCGAGCGAGAGATGGCTCGTCCCCTTCACGAGTCCTTCGAGAAACAGGTCGTAGGCACGTCGCTCGACGGTGCGGAGGAGGACCATCCGGCGATACAGCGATACGAGGATGGGAAGCTCAGTAGGCATTGGCGACGAACAGCTCGTCCGCGGGGAAGAGGGTGATCACGCTCGGGCCGGAGCTGGTGACGACGATCTCCTCCTCGATACGGGCGGCCGAGTAGCCGTCGGTCGCCGGGCAGTAGGTCTCGAGGGCGAAGACCATGCCCTCCTCGATCGTGACGGGGTGCTCGAGAGAGCTCAGCCGGCTGATGATGGGGCGCTCGTGCAGGGCGAGGCCGAGGCCGTGCCCGAACTGGAGGCCGAAGGCTTCCATCTCGCCGGCAAAGCCGAACTCGTCCGCCCTCGGCCACGCCCGGGCGATCGTGTCCGTGCTGATTCCCGGTTTGACGAGGGCGATGGCGGCATCGATCCACTCCCGTGCCCGCTTGTAGGCGTCCAGCTGGGGGAGGGTCGCCCTGCCGACGGAGAAGGTCCGGTAGTAGCAGGTCCGGTAGCCGTTGTAGGACTGGATGATGTCGAAGAACGCCTGGTCGCCGGGACGGATCATCCGGTCGGAGAAGTTGTGCGGGTGCGGGCTGCAGCGTTCGCCCGCCACGGCGTTGACCGCCTCGACGTCGTCGGAGCCGGCGCCGTAGAGGAATTCGTTCACGATGCCGACGATCTCGTTCTCCCGGATCCCGGGCTTCAGCACCTCGCTTATTACCTGGTAGGCACCGTCGACCATGGCAGCCGAGGTGGAAAGGAGAAGGATCTCGTCGGCCGATTTCGCCTGGCGGGCGTCCAGCATGACCTGCTGCCCGTCGGCGACCTTCACCCCCGCCCGCTCGAGGGCGAAGAGCATCGGGACTTCGGCGATGTCGACTCCGACCGGATCGTCCCCGACGCCGGCGTCGTCGAGGAGGCCCTTCACCTCGGCGGCGGCAGCGTCCATGAGACCCGCCTCGGGCGCCACCGAGCCTCGCAGCCCGAGCATCCCCGCCCGGGAGTTCTCCGGGCGAAGCCACGGCGCGTGCAGCCTGTGGTGAAGGGCGGCAGAGCCGAAGTCCCAGAGCGTCGGCTCCCCTCCTCTTGCCAGGAGGGCGTAGCGGCACACCTTGTCCCGCACCCACTCGCCGATCTGGGTCGAGGTGAGGTAGCGAACGTTGTTGACGTCGAAGCAGAGGAGAGCCCCGAGCTCGGAACCCTCGAGGGACTGCCGCGCCCGTGAGAGCCGGTACTGGCGCAGCCTTGCGAAGTCGACCCGCTCCTCGAAGTCGACGGCCATCCTTCCCGGGGCCGCCAAGCGCGCTGCCGGCAGCTGCAGCGAGGGCGGCGACGCCGCCGGCGCCGTCTCGAGCGGAGAAGAGTCCACGACCGGTTGCTACTCTCTCGAAGGCCCGAGGTCAACCGCGTAGCCTCTTCGCCATGGCATCCTCGGTGACCCTCCTCGGCCACGCCGTCGAACGGAGTGAGGATCCTCCCCTTCTCACCGGGTCGGCCCGCTTCGTCGCCGATCTCGACCGGCCCGGGATGCTGCATGCCGTTTTCGTGCGGTCCCAGGTCGCCCACGGGCTGCTGCGCTCGGTCGAGGTGGCGGAAGCCGCCGCCATGCCAGGCGTAGTCGCCGTCTTCACGGCATCCGACCTCCCTCTGGCGGACCTGCCGGAGTGGCCGCGAGGAGAGCCGCCGCGGGCCGAGCTGGGGAGGCCCTGTTTGGCGAGAGAGAGGGTGCGTTTTGTCGGAGAGGCGGTCGCCGTCGTGGTCGGGAGCACCCTGAGCGCGGCCGTGGACGCCGCCGAGGCCGTCACGGTCGACATCGAGCCCCTGCCGACGGTCCTCGATCCCCTCGATGCGCTCGCGGAGCGGGCGCCGCTTCTCTTTCCCGAGCACGGTTCGAACGAGGTCCTCCGCCAGCTGACCGGAGCGGCGGGCGCTCTTGACGGCTCGGAAGTCGTCGTCCGGGGACACTTCTACAACCAGCGGGTCGCCCCTTGCCCCCTCGAGCCGAACGGGGCAGCAGCCTGGCCGGCCGCCGGCGGCCGGCTCGACTGCTTTGCCAGCACCCAGGCACCTTTCAGGCTCCGCGCCGCCATCGCCCTCGCCCTTGGCCGGCCCGAGGAGACGGTGCGCGTCGTCGCCCCCGCCGTCGGAGGCGGTTTCGGCGCCAAGGGGGGCGTCTATCCAGAGCAGCTCGTCACTGCGGCGCTCGCCGAGCGGCTCGGCCAGCCGGTGCGCTTTGTCGAGACGAGGTCGGAGAACATGCTCGCCATGTGCCACGGGCGAGGCCAGGTCCAAGAGGTCGCCCTCGGCGCCCGGCGCGACGGCACGATCGTCGGGCTCGAGGCGACGATGGTGACCGAGATGGGCGCCTACTGCTGGCGAGGGCCCGTCCCCTTCAGCACGAGCCGCATCATGGCGACGGGTCCCTACCGCATCCCGAAGCTCAGCCTCACCTCGATCGGCGCCGTCACGAACACGACTCCGATCGGTCCTTACAGGGGGGCCGGGCGCCCGGAGGCGACCGCCATGCTCGAGCGGATGATCGAGCTGCTCGCGGCCGAGCTCGATCTGGACAGCGTCGAGGTCCGCCGTCGCAACCTCCTCGCGCCGTCCGAGTTCCCCTATGCTGCTCCCTCCGGCGCCAGCTACGACAGCGGCGACTACAGCGCCGCCCTTGCAAAGGCGCTCGCCCTCCTCGGGTACGAGCAGGTCCGTGCCGAGCAGGCGGACCGGCGGCAGAGCTCGTGCGCGACCGAGCTCGGGGTCGGGATCGCGACCTTCGTCGAGATAAGCGGGAGCGGTTCTGAGTACGGGGCAGTCCGAGTCGAGCCCGGGGGCTCCGTCGTCGTCCTGACCGGGTCCTCCCCGCACGGGCAGGGCCTGGCGACGACCCTCACCCAGATCGCCGCCGGCATGCTCAAGGTTCCCATCTCCACGGTGAGCGTGGTCCACTCGGACACCGCTCTCGTCCCCCGCGGCGTCGGGACGTTCGGATCGCGCTCGGGACAGCTCGCCGGCAACGCCGTGGCGCACGCGGTCGAGGAGGTGCTCGAAAAGGCGCGCGAGCTGGCGGCGGTCGAGCTCGAAGCCGACCCCGACGACGTCGTCCAGCTGGAGGACGGTTCCTTCGCCGTCGCAGGCGTGCCGTCCATCTCGCTCGGCCTCGCCGAGCTCGCACGGCGCGCCGGCGGGCCCATCGGCGCCGAATGGGACTTCGCCCAAGAGTCGGGCACCTATCCCTTCGGCACCCACATCGCCGTCGTCGAAGTGGACACCGAGACGGGCAAGGTCGAGCTGCGCCGGCTCGTCGCCGTCGACGACTGCGGCAGGGTCGTCAACCCGAAGATCGTCGCCGGCCAGGTGCACGGGGGCGTCGCCCAGGGGATAGCCCAAGCGCTCTTCGAAGCCGTCCGCTACGACGAGAGCGGCAACCCGCTCACGACGAACCTGGCCGACTACGCCTTCCCGAGCGCGGCGGAGATGCCTGCCTTCGAGCTCGGCGAGACCGAGACGCCCTCGCCCCGCAACCCGCTCGGCATGAAAGGGATCGGAGAGTCAGGCGCAGTTGGGGCCGCCGCCGCCGTCCAGAACGCCGTCGTCGATGCCCTCTCGCCCTACGGTGTGCTCCACCTCGACATGCCCGCCGACCCCGAGAGGGTGTGGCGGGCTGTGCACGAGGGCCGGCGGGACGGTCAGGACCCGTTCTCCTCGTCGTCCTGACGCTCGCCCGCCGGACGGTCGCCCTCGCGGCGATCCCCCCGCCCGAGGTCCACGCCCGCCTCTGCTGCCTCCATGACGATGAGGGCGGCGAAGTCCTCGTCCCCGTAGCCCGCCTTCACCAGTGAGGCGATGACGTCCGTCGCCAGCGAGGCGAGCGGGAGGGGGACTCCCAGGCTACGGGCGAGGTCGAGGCCGAGGTTCATGTCCTTCTCGAGCAGGCTGCTCGTGAAGGTCGGGTTGAAGTCGAGGCTCACGAGAGCCGGCGTCTTGTAGCCCGTGAAGACCGATCCGAGGACGCTCGCGTTGAGGAAGGCGAGAAAGTCCTCGCGTGCCACGCCGGCCTTCTCGGCGAGGAGCGACACCTCGACGAGAGATTGGATGACGACGCCGAGGAAGAGGTTGTGGCACAGCTTCACGAGCCTTGCCCGGTCTCCCTCGCCCACGTAGCGGGCCTGGGCCCCGATCGCCTCGAGGGCGGGGAGCACTTGGTCGTAGGCCTGTCTCGGCCCCGAGACGGCGAAGGTGGCGAGCCCTCGCTCGACGGCGCCCGGGTTGCCGCTCACCGGGGCGGCAAGAAACGCCACGCCTCGTGCCGAAGCCCGCTCGCGCACTTGCGCCGACGCCTCGCGAGAGACCGTAGAGCAGTCGACGAGCACTCCTGGGACGCTCTCGCCCGAGAGGAGCCCGCCTTCGCCCGTCGTCACGGCCACGAGGTCGGAGTCGCCGCCTACGGCGGTGAAGACGACCGGCTGGCTCGCGAGCTCGGCGATCGTGGCGGCACGCTCCGCCCCCTCGGCTCGCAGCGGTTCGACCTTTTCAGGCGTCCGGTTGTAGACGGTGACCTCGTAGCCGGCCCCGAGGAGCCGCCTCACCATGGTGGCTCCCATCCGGCCGGCCCCGAGCCAGCCGACGCGTAGGGTCCCGTCTGCCGTCATGCTGCGCCCACAATCGATTGCATCCTCGGGAGTTTAAGGGAGTGGGTCTCGGGGTGCGGCAGCTCGGGCTCGGCGTCCCAATCGTCGCCCCCTAACGCTGCCGGCGAGTCTCGGCTTGGCCTCGCGCTCGCGGCGGGCAGGTCGAGCGGCGAACTACCAGCTCGGGGGCGAGCACGATCACCTTGAGGGGGTCGTCCGGTTGGCGAATGCGTTCCAGGACGAGATCGGCGGCGTGGAGGCCCATCTCGTACTGCGGGATGCGGATCGTGGTGAGCGGAGGGTCGATGCGGTCCATGAAGGGCATGTCGTTGAAGCCGACGACCGAGACGTCCTCGGGACAGGAGAGCCCTTCCTCCTCGATCGCGCTGTAGCAGCCGAGGGCGAGCATGTCGTTGCCGGCAACGATGGCGCTCGGAGGTTCCCCGAGGGAAAGTAGCTTGCGAGCGCAGCGAACACCCTCGGCGATCGTGAAGCTCGTCGCGAAGGCGACGAGTGAGCGGTCCGGCTTGGCACGAGACAGGCTCGTGCTCGCGACGTAGCCGCGGTAACGGCGCAGCCCTGTCGAGAACGACTGCGGACCCGCCACGTGAGCGATCCGGCTGTGACCGAGACCGATCAGGTGCTCGACTGCGAGGCGAGATCCGGCTCCGTCGTCTACCGACACCGAAGAGAACGCGTGGTTCTCGGCGATGCGGTTGAAGAGCACGATCGGCGTCCCCTGGTTGGCGAGAGCCGCCAGATGGGGGCTGTCGCGCCTCGCCGTCGCGAGCACGAGCGCGTCAACCTGACGGGTTGTCATCTGCTCCACGATGCGGCGCTCGCGCTTGTCGTCGTTCTCGGTGTTGGCGAGGAGGGCGAGATAGTCGTGCTGGGCGAGGCGGTCTTCGAGACCCCTCAACATCGGTGGGAAGAGCGGGTTGTTGATGTCGGGGAAGATCACCCCGACCGAGAGCGTCCGCCTCGTCTTGAGGCTGCGCGCCAGGTAGTCGGGTTTGTACCCGAGGCGTGCGGCAACGCTGTTCACCCTCTCGACCGTCTCGGGCTTAACGAGTGACTGCGTCGCCTCGTTGAGCGCCCGCGACGCCGTTCCCGGATGCACGCCCGCTTGACGGGCAACCTCGGTGAGCGTCACATTCTGGCGCGGCACCTCTACTCCTCGTCTACTCCTCCTCGGCGCCGGAACCGGCCGCCATGCGCTCCCTTATGGCATTCACGACCGTCGGGTCCAAGAGGGTCGTGACGTCGCCGAGCTCCCGGTGCTCGGCCACGTCGCGAAGGAGGCGCCGCATGATCTTGCCGCTCCGGGTCTTCGGCAGCTCGGGCGTGAGGAGGATCTCCCTCGGTCTCGCGATCGGCCCGATCGTCGTCGCGACCGTCTGGCGCAGCTCTGCGACGAGGGCCGCCGTGTCCTCTTCCTCGACTGCCTCTCCCTTCACCGTGACGAAGGCGACGATCGCCTGCCCGGTCGTCGAGTCGCTGGCCCCGACGACAGCGGCTTCTGCGACCGAGGGGTGGCCGACGAGGGCGTGCTCGATCTCGGTCGTCGAGATCCTGTGGCCCGAGACGTTCATCACGTCGTCGACGCGCCCGAGAAGCCACAGGTCACCGTCCTCGTCCCGCTTCGCCCCGTCGCCGGCGAAGTAGCGACCGGGAAAGCGCGACCAGTACGTCTCCTCGTAGCGCTTCGGGTCGCCCCAGATGCCGCGCAGCATCCCTGGCCACGGTTCGGTGATCACGAGGTAGCCGCCTTCGCCCTTGCCGACCGATCGACCGGCGTTGTCGACGACGTCGGCTGCTATCCCCGGGAAGGGCAGCATGCCGGCGCCTGGCTTGGTCGTGGTGACACCGGGGAGCGGGGTGATGAGGATGCCGCCCGTCTCTGTCTGCCACCAGGTGTCGACGATCGGGCAGCGGTCTCGGCCGATGTGGGTGCGGTACCACATCCAAGCTTCAGGATTGATCGGCTCCCCCACCGAGCCGAGGAGGCGAAGGCTCGAGAGGTCGTGCTTGGCTGGGAGCCCCTCTCCCCATTTCATGAAAGTCCGGATCGTCGTAGGGGCCGTGTAGAGCACGTTCACCTTGTACCGGTCGACGATCTGCCACCAGCGGTCTCTCGTCGGGCTGTCCGGCGTGCCCTCGTACATGACGGACGTCGTGCCGTTGGCGAGAGGGCCGTAGACGATGTAGCTGTGGCCCGTCACCCAACCGATGTCGGCGGCAGTCCAGAAGACGTCGCTCTCCGGCTTTATGTCGAAGATGAAGTGGTGCGTCGCCGAAACATGGGTGAGATAGCCGCCGGACGTGTGAAGGATGCCCTTTGGCCTGGCCGTGGTACCGCTCGTGTACATGATGTAGAGGGGATGCTCGGCGTCGAACATCTCGGCCTCGTGGGTGTCGGGCTGGCGATCGACGACGTCGTGCCACCAGTGGTCCCGTCCCTCGGTCCATGAGACGGCTCCCCCTGTGCGCCTGACCACGAGCACCGTATGGACGTCGGGACAGTCGGCGAGAGCCTCGTCGACCGCAGGCTTGAGAGGGCTCGGGGCACCCCTGCGGTTGCCTCCGTCCGCCGTGATCACGAAGTGGGCCTCGCAGTCGAGTATCCGACCCTTCAGGGCGTCCGAGGAGAAGCCCCCGAACACCACCGTGTGAGGCGCCCCGATCCGGGCGCAGGCGAGCATGGCCATCACCGTCTCGGGGATCATCGGCATGTAGATGGCTACGGTGTCACCGGACCGCACGCCCAGCTCCTGGAGGGCGTTCGCTGCCCGGCAGACTCCCGCGCAGAGCTCTTCGTACGTGATGGTGCGGGTGTCTCCCGGCTCGCCCTCGAAGTAGAAGGCGACCCGATCGCCCCGTCCCGCCTCGACGTGGCGGTCGACGCAATTCACTGCGACGTTGAGCTTGCCCCCGACGAACCAGCGGGCATAGGGCAGCTCCCACTCGAGGGGGGTCGTCCAGGGCGTTCCCCATGTCAGGCGGGAGGCCTGCCTTTCCCAGAAGGAGACCGGGTCGGCGGACGCCTCGGCGTAGATCCCCTCTTTGGCGTTCGCCGCCGCCGCAAGCTCCGGCGGCGGAGCAAAACGCCGCTCCTCGTGCAGGAGCGCCGACAGCGTCGCTTCGTCTCGTTCGCTCATCACGGTCCCTTTCTAGCCTCAGGTAGCTGTCTAGCCTGCTCCGGAGGCAGGTACCGCTGGAACTCGTGCAGGTGAGCAGTTAGCGTGCGGGCTGACGGCACCTTCCGGGCGGGGGCCGAGCCCCCGCCCTTGACCGAGGAGACGACATGCCTGCAAGAGCGAGCGCCGAATGGAAGGGGGATCTCCGGTCCGGGAGCGGGAGCTTCACCGCCGGTGAGGGGTTGGCGGGCGAGTTCTCGTTCCGGTCACGTTTCGAAGACGGACCGGGGGCCAACCCGGAGCAGCTGATCGCAGCGGCCCATGCCTCCTGCTACTCGATGGCGCTCTCGAACGCCCTCGCGAGCGCCGGCAGCCCGCCGGACTCCGTGCGCACGGACGCCTCCGTGACGCTCGCGTTCGTGGACGGGGCGCCGACCATCACGAAGATCGAGCTCTCCACGGTCGCTCGCGTCCCCGGGATCGACAGCGCTTCCTTCGCCGAGCATGCCGCTGCGGCCAAGACGGGCTGCCCCGTGAGCAAGGCGCTCGCGAGCGTGCCGGAGATCGTCCTCGAGGCGAAGCTGGAGGGCTAACCCATGGGTTAGCCTCCCGTTCGGAGGTCGGCGTTGCCAGCACGTAACTTCCGCAGCGAAGTCCCACCCTTGAGCACCGCGCCGAACTCGAAGAAGCCTGGTCATGCAGAGACTTGAGCGCGTAGTCCTGTGCGACGTCGAGCAACGCGGCG
>JASHRK010000278.1 GCA_030037405.1 Acidimicrobiales bacterium
CGGGGAGCTCGCGCTCGCCACAGCCTCGAGGACCTTCTGGGCGTGGCCGTCGGCGCGCACGTGGTACCACGCCTTCTCGATCTTCCCGCCATCACCCACAAGAAACGTCGACCGGATGACCCCCACGCTCTTCTTCCCGTAGAGCGTCTTCTCGCCCCAAGCTCCGTAGCTCTCCATGACGGCATGGGAGGGGTCCGAGAGAAGCCGCACCTTGAGACCGTGCTTCTCCC
Source organism: Acidimicrobiales bacterium (assembly GCA_030037405.1). Classification (GTDB taxonomy): domain Bacteria; phylum Actinomycetota; class Acidimicrobiia; order Acidimicrobiales; family Bog-793; genus JOPF099. The sequence continues at coordinate 231 of JASHRK010000278.1, forward strand.
GGAAGCGGCGGTGGGACGAGGCGCCGTCGGGCGACACTCCGATGACGTCGACTCCGGCCTTCAGGAACTCGTCGAAGAGATCGGTGAACTGGCACGCCTCCTTCGTGCAGCCGGGCGTGTCGTCGGCCGGGTAGAAGTAGAGGACGACCCGCTTGCCCCGGTAGTCGCCGAGGCTCACGGCGTCCCCGTTCTCGTCCGCGAGGGAGAAGGCTGGCGCTTTGTCACCTGCATCGAGTCTCGTCATCTGTCTGTCCCTCCTCCGCCACGATAGGCTTGACCTGAATCAACCATGGCAATCATCAAGTGACCCAACTGACGTTCGCGAGTCTCGGCATCGCCCCCGAGCTCGTCAAGGTCCTCTCGGACCAAGGTATCGAAGCCCCTTTCCCCGTCCAGGCGCTCACCATTCCCGACGCACTGGCGGGACGTGACGTCTGCGGCAAGGCGAAGACGGGCTCCGGGAAGACGCTCGCCTTCGGGCTTCCCCTCGTCATGACGGTGGCCCCGGCCGAGCCGAAGCGCCCGAGCGCCCTTGTCCTCGCGCCCACCCGAGAGCTCGCCGTCCAAGTGGGCGACGTGCTCGGCCCCCTCGCCAAGGTCATGGACCGATCCGCCGCCACCGTCTACGGGGGCGCAGACATCGACCGGCAGGTGGAGGAGCTGAGAAGGGGTCCCGAGATAGTCGTCGCCACGCCGGGCCGGCTCATCGACCTCGTCAACCGCAAGGCCGTCACGCTCAGGAGCGTCTCGCGCCTCGTCGTCGACGAGGCGGACCGGATGGCAGACATGGGTTTCTTGCCCCAGGTCGAATGGCTCCTCCGTCACATGCCGGCGGAGCGGCAGACCCTCCTGTTCTCGGCGACGCTCGACTCCGCCGTCGACCAGGTGGTGCGGCGGCACCTGCGCGATCCCGTCGCCCACGAGGTGCAAGCGAGGCAGGTGACCGTGGAGGAGATGGAGCATCGTTTCTTGAAGGTGCACCAGCTCGACCGGGCCAAGGTGTGCGCCGCCATCATCCGGGCCTCGTCCAAGACGCTGTGCTTTGTACGGACCAAGCGGGGTGCCGACCGCCTCGTCTCGGACCTGCGGGCCGAGCGGGTAAGGGCCGCCGCCATCCACGGCGACCTCCGCCAGCAGATGCGCCAGCGGGCCCTCGACCAGTTCAGCGCCGGCAAGCTGCCTGCCCTCGTCGCCACGGACGTCGCCGCCCGTGGCCTCCACATCGAGGGCGTGGACGTCGTCGTCCACTACGACCCGGCCGAGGACCACAAGAGCTACCTCCACCGCTCCGGCCGTACGGCTCGTGCCGGCGAGGGTGGCCTCGCCGTCACGCTCGCCCTCTGGGACCAGGAGCTCGCCGTCGAGCGGCTGCAACGGCGCATCGGGCTGAGGGTCCCCCTCGTCGAGATGTTCTCGAACGACCCCCGGCTGGCCGACCTGGCGGGGTGGGACCCGCTGGCGGGGGCGGTTGCGGCCTCGGCGGTTGCGCCGGCCCCGGCCGTTGCGGCCCCGGCGGTTGCGGCCCCGGCCGTTGCGGCCCAGGCCGTTGCGGCCCCGGCGACGGTGTGAGCGAGCTCTACTTCCGCCAACTCCTCTCGGGCCGGGAGTTCGCAGCCGCCGACCCTCTCGCCCGCCAGATGGTGAACTTCGCCTACCTGATCGGAGACCGCGAGGCCGGCGTCGCCCTCGCCGTAGACCCGGCCTACGCACCCGGCGAGATCGTCGACCTGCTCGCAGCTGACGGCATGGGCCTCGCCGGCGTGCTCCTCACCCACTACCACTCCGATCATGCCGGCGGAGAGATGATGGGCTTTACCATCGCCGGTCTCGCCGAGCTGCTCGAGCTGGCTTCGGTCCCCGTCCACGTGCAGGCGGAGGAGGTGCCCTGGGTCGAGCGGGGAGCCGGGGTGGGGACGGGCGACCTCGTCGCCCACGGCTCGGACGAGGTCGTGCAGGTAGGCGAGGTGGAGGTCCGTTTGATCCACACGCCGGGGCACACGCCAGGCAGCCAGTGCTTCCTCGTGGACGGGAGGCTCGTGGCCGGAGACACCCTGTTTCTCAACGGGTGCGGCCGCACGGATCTGCCCGGGTCCGACCCCGAGGCGATGTACGACAGCCTGCAGAACCGGCTGGGACGCCTCCCCGGCGAGACCTGGGTGTACCCAGGCCACCTCTACTCGCAAGATCCCGCCGCCGCCCTCGAGGACGTGAGGCGGTCCAATCCCGTGCTGGCGCCCAGGTCGGCCGAGGAGTGGCTGGCGCTGTTCGGCGGCGCCTGACCCGCCGGTTCGCCCCGCGCCGGCGCACCGCACCCCGCCAGACCTGGCCCACCGCACCGCAGCGGTTGAGTTTCTCGCCCCAGCGGGTGCACAACCTCGACCGCTACCGGTCCACGGGCGACCGGGCGCACCGGGCGCACCGGGCACACCGGTTGAGTTTCTGGCCCCAGCGGGTGCACAACCTCGACCGCTACGGGTCCACGGGCGCACCGGGCGCACCGGGCACACCGGGCGCACCGGGCACACCGGGCGCACCGGTTGAGTTTCTGGCCCCAGGGGGAACACAACCTCAACCACTACCCGCCCGCCGGCCGGCCTAACTGCGGGTTTGGGCGGTGCGGGCGAGCGGGTGCGGCCGAGGCGGCGAGCCAGGCTCTAAGATTTGACATGGCGCCGTCCCCGTCTCTCCCGGAGTACTCCGTCAAGTTCGGACGAGAGGGCCTGACCTTCGACGACGTCCTCCTCGTCCCGGCGGCGTCGGAGGTGCAGCCCGCCGAGGCTGCGACAGAGACGAGGCTGACCCGGTCGATCACCCTCGCAATCCCCCTTGTCTCGGCCGCCATGGACACGGTCACCGAGTCACGCCTTGCAGTGGCGATGGCACGAGCCGGCGGCATCGGGGTCATCCACCGCAACCTCTCGGTCGAGGACCAGGCGGCGGAGGTGGACAAGGTGAAGCGATCCGAGTCG
>JASHRK010000279.1 GCA_030037405.1 Acidimicrobiales bacterium
CAGCTCGCCGACCTCTTCGAGGTAGTGCTCATAGGGAGCCAACAGCGCCTCTGCCCCGAGTGCCATCGCTTGCAGCGCAAGAGTGAATCGGTTCTGGCTCGCTATGGTCAGATCGCAGACCAGAGCCGTCGCTGCCGGACACCCGTTCGAGAGCCCGTTCGGCTCCTTCATCTCGAGCCTGCCGACCCGCTCGACGAGCCCTTCATAGAGAGGGCCTGGAACACCGATCTCCCACAAATGCCCACGCGATGGGAGAACCAATTCACGGCCGTCGAGGCAGGCTGCTACCGCCTCGACGACGGTCGGGCGGACGCCGGCGTGACCCTCAATCAAGTCGATCAGCCGGGCGAAAACGACCCCACGGGCGACGCGCTGCGGTACCGGGTCGCCAAAGACCCAGCTGGTGAGACCGTGGTCCAGGTAGGCGCGCCGCTGCTCCGCGGTGAGGACCATCTTTACGCCCTCGCCGGGAGTCGTGGTTGTGCCGTAATAGTGCCGATCGGGATTGTTCTCGACGAGTCGCTCGAGTGACGACCGCCTCTCCGCTATTCGCTCGAGCGCATCCTGCCCGACCTCGACGCGCTCCCCCTCCCAGGCGACCCTGCGATAACTGTCGAGTGTGAAATCGCTCCGGTCAGTCAACAGCAGCACGACACGCTCCTCAGCAGATCTGCCCCCGTAGATGCCTTCCGGTGAGCGCCCTCACCACTCCATGCAAGACGGACCGGCCCCCGCTCGCGGTCACGCTATTCGCCTAGCGGATATCATCACCGCGTACTATACACTGTGCCCGAGAGACGTCAAGAGGACAAGGAGGAGTCGCCATGCCCCATCGCTTCCCCGCTCTTCTCGCGGCACCCCCGGCAGCGAAGGGCAGGCTGCTCCTTGTCAATGCCAGGGTCTTCGACGGCGAAAGGTTGCTGCCGGAGGCGCATGGACGTCTCTTGATAGAAGACGGCGTGATCATCGACGTCGGGTCGGACGATCTCTCCCCTTCGGAGGGCGCGCTCGTGCTCGATGTCGGTGGGAGAACCGTGATGCCGGGTCTCATCAACTGCCACGTGCACGTGTGGCCGCGCCTGCCCACACCCCTTCGCGGCGAGGAACCCATGCTCGAGGGCACCGCGGCTCATTTCATCCAGGACGGCCTTCGCGAGACTCTCCGAATGGGTGTGACGACATTGCGGGACGTCGGGTCACAGGAAGGCCAGGCACAGGAGGCGCGTCAAGCGATGCGGCGAGGTGCCTTTCGAGGGCCTCGGCTACTCACCTGCGCGAAGATCATCTCGTCGACCGCTCCGGGTGGCCGTTTCTACGGCACGATGTACCGCGAGGCTGATGGGCCCGACGACATCCGCAGGGCTGTGCGCGAGCAGATCCGGTGGGGGGCCGACTTCGTCAAGGTAATGGCGACCGGCGCTCGCTCAAACGAGCTCGAGGACCCCGAGCCGACGCAGTTCACGGATGCGGAGTTCGCAGCCCTCGTGGACGAGGCTCATCGCCTCGGCTACAAGGTCTGCGCTCACGCCGAAGGCCACGATGGTGTCGCCGCTGCCATCAGGCACGGGATGGACACGATCGAACACGGAATGTACTTGAACCAGCGCGAGGACCTGCTCGAGAAGATGGTGCAAGGTGGTCAGTTCCTCGTGCCCACACTTACCGGCTATTACTTCATGGCTGGACTCGGCGAAGACGTCGTCGATCCTGCCGACGGCGTCCCGGCACCGCAGATGGGAGCGATGCTCGTAGAGCTCGCCAGGCACAACCTCGAAGAGGGCACGAAAACGATGCGGATGGCACAGGCGGCCGGCGTGAAGGTAGCGCTCGGCAGCGACGGCCATACCGAGCCGAAGGGCACAGCCTTCGAGCTCGTGCGGATGGTCCATCACGGCCTGTCTTCGACTGAAGCGCTCACAGCCGCGACGAAGACGGCGGCGGAGGCACTCGGTCTCGCGGCCGAGCTGGGTACTGTCGAGAGGGGGAAGCTCGCCGATCTGCTCGTGGTCGACGGTGATCCAGCGGTGGACCCGGCACTCCTCACCCGACGCGAGCGGATCTGGCTCGTGCTTCAGCTGGGTGCTCCCGTAGCCGGCCAAGCGCTTGAGCAGGAGGTGGGCCGGCTCTTCGAGGCGAAGGCGTCCGAAGAGGCTCTCTGAGACAAGCCTCCTATGGGAAGCTCACAGGAGCGGTATAACCCGAGGCGCGAAGGTGACCACTCGTGCTTCAGGGAGCGCGCCAAGTACAGCTTCCTCGATCTCGCGTCCGGCCGCCTCGGCATCTTCGACGCTCGTCCCCGCCGCCACGAAGTCCTCTACCTCGACGAGAAGCGTTCGTCCCATCCAGCGTGCTCGGATATGAGCGTGCTCCACGCCGGGAACTGTGACGGCGGCCCGTTCGGCCGCGATGACGGTTGCGGGGTCGACCGAGTCGAGCCACGAGTGCTTGGCGTCACCCACCAAGGTTGCCGACTGGATACGCCGCCCGACCGAGAGCTTGTAGCGAGCGACCT
>JASHRK010000280.1 GCA_030037405.1 Acidimicrobiales bacterium
TTCTCACCTGCTTGCTCGACATGGCGCAGAACGAGCAGCGGTAGGTACATGCTGGCCAGTGAGAAGTGGACGTCACTTGCGGCCTCTCCTGTGTCAGGGTCAACCTGACGACTTCAGGCGAATCCTGACAACAGGTACGCGAGCCCCGGCCACGCGCCTCGCGCTACGAGAGCGGGCAACCTGGGTCAGCCGGCGGAGCGCCGCAACAGGTCAGGTTGCTCCTTCTCGTAAACGAGGATGCCAGAGCAGCGAGCTCTGTTCGGGACGCGCCTCCCGGTAGAATGTCGTCACCAACCGGGGAGTAGCGCAGCTTGGTTAGCGCGCCTGCTTTGGGAGCAGGAGGCCGCGGGTTCAAATCCCGCCTCCCCGACGCGGCGCTCGCCTCCCCGACGCACTCCTCCCCGACCGACCCGCCGACCCGCCCCGGTGATGCCTACCAGATGCTCCCGAGAGCAACGGTGACGGCTTCCCCGTTCACCCCGCTCGCCTCCTCGGAGGCAAGCCACGCCACCGTGCTCGCCACCTCCTCCTCGGTCACCAGCCGGCCGGAGGGGTAGGCGGCCGAGCGCTCGGCCCAGAGGGCCTCGACGCTGATACCTCGCTCTGCCGCCCGTGCCGCCGCAGAACGCTCCGCCATCTCGGTACGCACCCAGCCGGGCAGTACGGCGTTGCAGGTGATGTGCCGATCCGCGTAGTCCATCGCAGTGGCCCTCATGAGCCCGAGCAACCCGTGCTTCGAGGCGCAGTAGGCAGCCATGCCGGTGCCGCCTACCTGCCCGGCCGTCGAGCTCACCATCACGATGCGACCCCAGCCCGACTCAACCATGTCGGGAACCACGAGCTTGGTGAGAAGAAACGGCACGTCGAGATTGAGGTTCATCGTCCGCCGCCAGGAGTCCCATGTGAGGTCCGTCACCGCCCCGTCCTCGGCAGAGCCGACGGCGGCGTTGTTCACGAGTATCTGCACCGGGCCGAGCTGCCGGGCAGCGGCGACGGCAGCCTCGCAGCCCTCGCGGGTCTCGAGCGAGCAGGCCAAGTAGGAAGCTCCCGTTTGCGACGAGAGCTCCTCGAGAAGATTCTCCCGCCGGGCAACCGCCATCACCTGCACGCCCCGTCGCGCGAGCTCAACGACGGTCGCACGACCCATCCCGCTGCTCGCCCCTGTCACCATTGCCACCGGTCCGGACATACTGGTAAGAACAGCCGCCGGCAGGAACTTTGTTCCTGCCGCGAACGGGAGGGATGAAGTGACGGTCGCGAAGGAGTCGAGCCTCCGTTCGACGTTGCCGGGCGCGTACTACACGTCACCGGCCATGTACGAGATAGAGAAGGAGCAGATCTTCGCCCGCTCTTGGATCTGCATCGGCCGCGGTGACGCCCTCGAGGACGCAGGCCATGTCCTCACGGCCGAGGTGGCGGGCGAGAGCATCCTCGTCGTGCGCGACCGGTCCGAGCAGCTCCACGCCTACTTCAACGTCTGCCGCCACCGCGGCACCCGGCTCTGCACCTCGGCGAGCGACGCCGTCGGCTCGACGATCCGCTGCCCGTACCACGGATGGACCTATGGGCTCGACGGCAGGCTCCTTGCGGCGCCCAACCTGAAGGAGATGCCCGACCTCGAGAAAGCTCTCTACGGCCTCCATCCCGTCGCCCTCGCCAGCTGGGGCGGGTATCTCTGGGTCTGCCTCGACGAGAGCGCCGGCCCCCTCGCAGGCCAACCCGACTCCCAGCTCGACGCCCAGCTCGTGCAGCGCCTCGGCTCCCTCGACGTCATGGCGGCTTACGGCCTTGAGGACCTCGCCGTCGCGAGGACGATCACCTATGACGTCGCCGCCAACTGGAAGGCGCTCGTCGAGAACTTCACCGAGTGCTACCACTGCCCGACGATCCATCCGGAGCTGACGACCGCCGTGCCGGAGTTCGCGTCCGGTTACGGCTCCATCTCCGGCGGCAGGTGGCATGGGGCGGAGCTCGGGCAGGAGATGGCGGGTTTCTCGCGATCTGGCCGCGCCACGAGGCCGCCGCTGCCCGGCCTCACAGGCGGCGCCGAGCGCCTCTTCTACGGCGTCATCCTCCTCCCCAACGTCTTCCTCATCCTCGTCCCCGACCACGTCGCCTTCTTCCGCATCGAGCCGGTGTCAGCAGGAGAGACAAGGGTCACCTGCGACTGGCTCTTCGAGCGGGCGGCCCTCGCGGACGCCTCGTTCGATCCCGGCGACGCCGTCGAGTTGCTCGACATCACCAACCGCCAGGACTTCTCCGCCTGCGAGCGGTGCCAGCTCGGCATGGGCTCCCGCACCTTCCGGGACGGTGGCGTGCTAGTCCCCTCCGAGCACCTCATCGCCGACTTCTACTCATACCTGGCGAGGGCCCTCGGGCTCCCCGACGAGGAGCCCTGGCCTGTTGCCCCCGACGGCCTGCGCAACTAGCGAGCGCCTACGGCTGCCCCCGGCTGACCGGTCGAGGTTGCGGCCCCTGAGGGACCACAATCTCAACCACATTCCTCAGTCCCCAAGCTCCCGGCGCCGGCGCGCCACATAGCCGGCAAGCTCCT
>JASHRK010000281.1 GCA_030037405.1 Acidimicrobiales bacterium
GCGTCGTCGGTCTACGCCGCGGGCACGAAGCCGGGCGACACGGTCGTCGTGATCGGCGTCGGCGGCGTCGGGATCAACGCCGTGCAGGGGGCCCGCTACGCGGGGGCGAAGAACGTGGTCGCCATAGACCCGGTCCGTCTCAAGCTCGACATGGCGCTCCGCCTCGGCGCCACCTTCGCCACCCCGGACCCGGAGGACGCCCGCGAGCACATCGTCGAGGTGACTCGGGGCCAGATGGCAGACCACGCCGTCGTCACCGTCGGCGTCATGGAGGCGCCCGTGCTGAAGCTGGCCGTGAGCCTCATCGGGAAGGGTTCGGACGTGATCGTGACGGCGGTCGGCCGTCCCGACGAGACCACCTTCAACCTCTCCGGCTCTCCTCTCACGGGGTGGCAGAAGCGGATCCAGGGGACTCTCTTCGGCGGGGCCAACCCGCTCTACGACATCCCCCGTCTCCTCGGCCTCTACAAGACGGGCCAGCTCGTGCTCGACGAGCTGATAACGCGGCGCTACCGGCTGCAAGAGATAAACGAAGGCTTCGCGGACATGCTGGCCGGCCGCAACATCCGGGGCGTTCTCGTCCACGACCACACCAGCTGATGGCCGGCGACGACGACCCCCGCCTCGACGCCGAGGCCGCCCAGGCGGCGATCGACTACTGCTACGCGAAGGGGTGGTCCGACGGGCTTCCCCTCGTCCCGGCGACGCAGCCGCTCGTCGACCGCTTCCTTGCCCAGACCACGAGGGATCCCGACGAGGTGATCTGGCGCATGGACCACATCGGGAGGGTGTGCACGGTCGAGCGGGCGGCCATCAACGCCGCCATGGCCGGGTGCCTGCCCGAGCACTTCCCGGTCGTGCTCGCCGCCTGGGACGCCCTTTTCCGGGACCGGGCGGCGAAGGGGGGAGGCTGGCAGTCGACGAGCGGGCCCGCTCCCTTCATCGTCGTGAACGGCCCGATCCGCCACGAGCTCGGCTTCAACTGCACTGGGGGAGCCCTCGGGCCCGGTTTCAGGGCGAACGCCACGATCCCCCGCGCCATCGGCCTCATCGTTCGCAACGCCTTCGGCATCGAGCCGCACGTCCTCGACCAGGCGACCCAGGGGATCCCCGGGCGTTTCTCGATCTGCATCGGCGAGAACGAGGAGGAGAGCCCGTGGGAGCCTCTGTCGGTCGAGATGGGCCTCCCCCCCGGGACGGACGCCGTCTCGGCGACTCTCACGCGCACGTTCGAGTTCGTCGACAACCGGCACACCCAGAACCCAGAGCACGTCCTCAACGACTTCGCCGACACGATGGCGAGGATCGGGCCCCTTATCTTCAGGGACCAGTCCTGCGGGGTCCTCTTCGGGCCCGAGCACGCCGAGCTGCTGGCGGGCGCGGGCTACTCCAAGGCGGACGTGAAGGCATGGTTCGTCGAGCACTGCACGCGGACCGAGGCGGACCTTCGCCGTTGCGGGAAGGACGGCGTCGGCTCCGACGGCATGGGCGGGAGGTCTGCGAGCGAGGAGGAGCGGGTCCCGGGCGACGTCCTCACCCACGTGATCCCCTCGCCCGAGCACGTCCCCGTCGTCGTCGCCGGTGCTCGCACCGCCGCCATGTCGATGGTCTTTCGCGTCTTCGGCCTCTGGTCGAACAGCTCCGTCGCTATCGAACGGCCGGCAAGCGCCGTCGCTGCGGCGGGTGGGGCGGAAGGAGGGTGACGGTCGTGGGAGCCGAGGCACTCGACGGCATCCGGGCCGCCCTCGAGGCGGACGGCTACAGGATCGAGGTGAAGGAGGGCACGAGCGGCCGGGTCGGCGTCGTCATATCCGCCACCCCCGAGGCGTGTGCCGACTGCCTCGTGCCTCCCCCCGTCATGAGGTCGATCCTGGGGGAAGCTCTCGGGGTGCCGGGCGACTCGATCGACCTCACCTACCCGGCGACCGACTCGCAGACCGAGGGGGGCGAGCCGTGAGCGCCGGTGACGTGGCTCCGGGGAGCGCCGGGAGCGGCTCGGCTGCCCGCCTGCCCCTCGAGCCCGCGCCGGAGGGGCCGCAGGCCAGGCAGATGAGCGGGCGCGCCGCCTTGGTCACGGGGGGCGGGGGTCACGAGACGCCGGGCGGAAGCGTCGGGTATGCCGTGAGCCGCCTCCTCGCCCTCCATGGCGCCCGTGTCGCCGTGCTAGACCGCGACCCGGCGGCGGCGGCCCGCACGATCGAGGAGATAGCCGGGGCGGGCGGCGAGGCGTTCCACATCGCGGCGGACGTGACGAGCGACGCCGACTGCGCCCGGGCCGTGGCAGAGGCCGAAGAGCGCTTTGGCCGGCTCGACACCCTCGTCAACAGCGTGGCGGGCTGGAGCATGGCGAGCCTCTTCGACGTCGGCCCCGACCGCTTCGACGAGCTCTCGGCCGTCAATTTCAAGGGGGCGTGGCAGATGAGCCGCCACGCGGCGAACGTGATGAGGCCGGGCAGCGCCATCGTCAACATCTCCTCCGCCGCCAGCCAGCGGCCCGGCACCCTCTACGGGCTTGCCAAGGCGGGCTTGGAGGCCTTCACGAGAGGCGCCGCCGGCCTGCTCGGGCCGCAGGGGATACGGGTCAACTGCGTCCAGATCGGCGTGATCTGGTCTGCGGCGGTGGCACGCAACCTCCCTCCTGAGGCGAGAGAGCAGCGCTGGCGGTCCGTCGCCCTCCAGTGCGAGGGCAGTTGTTGGGACGCGGCCGAAGCTGTGCTCTTCCTCGCGAGCGACCGCGCCCGCTGGATCTCGGGCCAGGTCCTCTCCGTCGACGGCGGGGGACCGTACCGAGCGCCCGGTTCCCCTGGCGCCCCCGCGGCCGCTGCTCACAGCGCCCTCGCGGCCGCTGCTCACGGCGCTCCCGGCACCACAGAGTCGAGACAGGAGGGAGGTTCGTGATGAGCGCCGCAGCCGCCCGCGTCGCCCTCGTCACGGGGTGCGGCAAGAGAGATGGAGTTGGCCAGGCCGTGGCGAGACGGCTCGCCTCCTCCGGCATGTCCGTCGTAGTCACGGACCGGGTGGCGACGGGCGTCCTCAACAGGCGCCAGGAGGCCGTGGGCGCGAAGGACGACGGCTGGGGCGGGCTTGACAGCCTCGTCGAGGAGATCGTCGCCGCGGGAGGAACCGCCTCGCAGACGACGGGGGACATCGGCGAGGTCGCGGACGCCGACCGGATGGTGGCAGAGACCCTTGCTCGTCACGGGCGCCTCGACGTCCTCG
>JASHRK010000282.1 GCA_030037405.1 Acidimicrobiales bacterium
CCAGCGAACCAAGCCATGGCGGAATTGTTGAACTCCCAACCGAGCCGGATGATCGAGGACCCGTAGCCCGCTGCCACGAGATTGTGCGCCAGGGCCTCGAAGTAGGCGTCGTAGATGCCCGTGGCGCCGATGGCAAGGCTCGTGCCCTTCACCGGGGCGCCTTCGTCCGAGGTGGTCCCCGTGGGAAGGAGGGGCACGCTGAACGTCATGTCGTAGCCGCTCCCCTCCCAGCTCGAGAGGAGCTGAGATGGGTCGCTGATGGTCGCCCAGGACTGCGGGCTGACGAAGCCCATGGCGTACTGGACCTTGTATCCGAGCAAGGTGTTGACGGGCGTGATGCCGGCTGGGTCGGCCGACCCGGGGTAGACGCCGATCACCGAGCTCGGTGAAGAGGTCGCGCCACTTATCGCCACGAGGGAAAGCCCTGCTGTCAGGGCGGCGAGAGCGATCACCCAGCCGATGCGTCGGCGGCGACGCGACGTCGCGCGCTTCAGCTTGGATTGTCCTGCGAGGGACAGATACCAGTCGCTACCTACCGGGGGCTGTGTGACCCCATACCTCCACGGTTTGGTCACGGTGGGTGACTATACAGACACTTAGAGTCAATGTCAACGCTTACAGTAGCCAACACATCACGAATAGTGACGAGAGGCGCTTGACAGATCGAGCTCCGGCTCCGCCGCGCATTGACACCCGCTGTGTCCGGCATACCATATATCGAGTTGATCTACCGACGGTCGGGGCCCGGTTCGGGGATCTTGCCGCGAAGGGGGAGCTGTGGACAGGAACCATGACGGGCAGGTCTGGCCTCTCGACTCGAGAGAGTTGAGCCGGCGGGAGTTTCTTCAGGGGGCCGCCGCCACAGGTGGGCTTGCCATCGGAGCAAAGGCGCTCGGAGGGCTCGGGTCGAGAGGCTCGACGAGCCCGGATGTCGAGAGAGGCGCGAAACCGAAGCGAGGTGGGGACCTTCGCGTCGGGATGGCCGGAGGCTCGGGAGCCGACACCCTAAATGCTCTCGAGTCGCTGACGTACCTCGACTCGGCGAGGGACCAGCAGCTCTACGACGCCCTTCTCCAGATGAACGACAAGGCCGAGATCGAGTTCCAGCTGGCAGAGTCGATCACGCCAGAGAAAGGGAACCGTGAGTGGATAATCCGGCTCCGGCCCGGCATCACTTTTCACAACGGCAAGGACCTCACGGCTGACGACGTGATCTTTACGTTCCAGACGATCCTCGATCCGAAGAACCCCGCCCCGGGTGCCACCTCGCTTGGCCCGATGGACGCAAAGGGGCTCAAGAAGCTCGACAAGCTGACGGTGAAGGTCCCGATGACGGCGCCCTTCGGGAGCTTTCTCGACCAGCTCACCTACTGGTACTACCTCTTCATCATCCCGGTGGGCTACGACGCGACGAAGCCTGTGGGCACGGGCCCCTTCAAGTACGACAGCTTCACGCCGGGCCGCCAGAGCTACTTCGTGCGCAACGAGAACTACTGGAATGCCGGCCTCCCTTACCTCGACTCGGTGACGACGATCGACTTCTCCGACGACACCGCTCTTTACGACGCCCTCGTGTCGGGGGAGGTCGACGGTGCCGGTGCCCTGCAAGGAGCACAGGTAAAAGCTCTCGCCGGCCAGCCCGGGATAGAGACAGTCGTCTCGCCCTCTGGCCAGATCACGCCCTTTACGATGCGGGTCGACAAGGCTCCCTTCAACGACGTCCGCGTCCGGCAGGCGATGAGGTTCATAGTGAACCGCAAGGAGCTGATCGACGCCGCCCTCGACGGGTTCGCCATCAAGGCAGATGACGTCTTCTCTCCCTGGGACCCTGCCTACGACAAGGGTGCCTTCCATCGCGAGCAGGACATACCGAGGGCGAAAGCCCTCTTGAAAGCCGCCGGGTACGAGCATCTGACGACGACGCTTGTCACGTCGGCGGTGACGACCGGCACGGTCCAGATGGCGACGGTGCTCGCCCAGCAGGCGACGGCCGCCGGGGTGAAGATCAATCTCGACGTCGTCGATCCGACGACGTTCTTCGGTCCCAACTACCTGGAATGGACCTTCTCGCAGGACTACTACAACTACTCGCCCTATCTTGCCCAGGTTGCCCAGTCGTTCCTTCCCACCTCGCCTTACAACGAGACGCACTGGTGCAAGCCGGGGCCAGCGAAGATCGCGCCCAAGTACATCCATCTCTACAACGAGGCGAACGCCACGACCAATCTCGCCACGCGTTACGAGATCGAGCACGAGATGCAGATGATCGACTACACCGAGGGCGGTTACATCATCCCCTGTTTCCCCTCAGGCCTCGACGCATACAGCTCCAAGGTGAAGGGCTACGCCCCAACCAGAGTCGGGCAGCCCTTCGACAACTTCGGCTTCGGCCACTTCTGGCTCAGCTGACCGATCCCGCCCCCGGCTGGTGCCCGGCGATGCCGCCTCGCTGGAATGTCGGAGGGGTCGAGTAGGTTACCCAAGTCGGGTCACCCGAAGCGGGCGACAGCGTCGAGATCGCCGTCGCTCGGATGGCACTCGTCGTAGCCGGCGAGGACAAGTCGACAGACGAACTGGATGTGGGCGGCGACAGCGTCGCCAGCTCCGTCGACGTCGCGGCGACGAATAGCCCTTGCCACGCGAAGGTGTGACTGGGCGCACTCGATTGTCGACTCGGTGCCGGGGACCTCCCTCTGGCGCAGGGCGCTTACGAGCATCAGCGACTGGTTGATGGCGACCTCGAGACGGCTGTTGGCGGCGTTCGCCGCGATGGCGCGGTGGAACTCGCCGTCGGCGTATTCGTACTCCTCCGTCGCGCCGGCTCGGGCGGCGCGAAGAGAGCTGCGGGCGATCTCGTAGATAGCGTTCGCAGCCGCATCGCTCGCACGCTCGGCAACTGCTCGGGCTGCGAAGACCTCGAGAGCCTCGCGCACTTCGTACGCCTCTCGTATCACCTCGCGCGAGGCGCGCACGATCCGGCCTCCCCTACGCTCGTCGGCTTCTATTAGCCCGACCTCGCGCAGCTGTAGCAACGCCTCCCGGACCGGAGTCTTGCTGACGTCGAGCTGGCGGGCGAGGCCTGCCTCCGTCACCCGCGACCCTGAGGGCAGCTCCTGGTTGACGATGGCGCTACGGATCGTCTCAAGGACGACTTGGGACAGTGTCGCTGGGCGGCCCGTCGGCGGTAGCACCAGCTCGGTCACCGGTCCACAGTACCCACGCCGGTTCGGCTAAGCAACGATATACAGTATCTCGACATTCCCACGGAAAGGAGAACGGTCGATGCCCGCCGACTCGCTGCCGGGGCCGCGGCGCGACTTCGTAGGGTACGGCCGTCGCCCCCCCGACGTCCTCTGGCCTGGCGGCCTCTCTCTCGTCGTGAACGTCGTCCTCAATTACGAAGCCGGTGCCGAGTACTCCCTTCTCGACGGGGACGGCCGCAACGACTCCTGGGGCGAGTATCCGTTCCAGCTCGGGCCCGAGGTCAGGGACATCGGCACAGAGACACATTTCGAGTTCGGGAGCAGGGTGGGGATATGGAGGCTCGCCCGGCTCTTCGACCGGCTCGGCGTACCCATCACCGTCGGTGCCTGCGCCGTCGCGCTCGAGCGCAATCCCGAAGTCGCCGAGTGGATCAACGAAGCCGGCCATGACATCATCGGCCACGACTGGCGCCACACCGAGAACTCCCCGATGCCCCGGGAAGAGGAGCGCGACCACATCCGCCGAGCCGTCGAGGTGTTCGAGCGTCTCACGGGGCGGAAGCCAGCGGGGTGGTACGTGCGCTCCTTCCCGAGCGTCAACACGAGAGAGCTGGTCGTCGAGGAAGGCGGATTCCTCTACGACTCGGACGCGAGCAACGACGAGCTGCCGTACTTCGTGGACGTGGGAGGGACCTCGCATCTCGTCATCCCGTACTCGAAGGTCTACAACGACGTGCGCTACCTCATCAGCCCGACCTACGCCGCACCCCGCCACTTCTTCGAGCTGTTGCGCGAAGCCGTCGCCTACCTCTGTGACGAGGCAGCTGCCGGGGACGGGGCGAGGATGATGACGGTCGGCCTGCACGAGAGGTGGAGCGGGCAGGCCGGTAGGGCCTCTGCCATACGCGACTTCGTCGAGTACGTCCAGAGCCGCTCCGACGTCGCCTTTATGAGACGTGGCGAGATTGCCCGTTGGTGGCTCGATCACCATCACGAGTGGAGACCCGTCGGCGCTTCGAAGCTGTCTCGTACGTCCGACCCGACGTCTCCGGGCCACGACACTCAGGGAGAAGAACGTGTTTGACAAGACGCTCGTTGCTTCGGGCCTCGGCTTTCCGGAGGGCCCTATCGTCCTCGGCGGCGGGAAGATCGTTTTCTGCGACGGGAACGTGGGCGAACTGCTCGTCTACGACCAGACTGCCGTGAGCACGTTCGTTCGCACGGGCGGCTCGCCTTGGGGTGCTGTCCTGGGTGACGACGGCGTCATCTACGTCACCCAGGGTGGCAACGTCCCCGGCAGTGGTGACGAGAGCGCGGTCTCCGGCATTCAGCGTGTTCGCACTGACGGCACCGTAGAGCTGATTTGCTCTGAGGTCGACGGCCGCACTCTCTACGGCCCGAACGACCTTGCCTTTGGGCCGGACGGGCGTTTGTGGTTCACCGAGTCCGGTAGCGAAGACGACTTTCGTTTTGACGTCCGCTCCCCTGGCCGACTCTTCGTCGTCGACTCCTCTCACGACGGCGAGATGCTCATGGAGAGGCCCGGCGTCTATCCGAACGGCATCGCCTTCGACGCCGACCAACGCCTCTACTGGACCGAATCGAGGGCGCATCGTGTCTGCCGCCTCGAGGACAACGAAGCGGTGACGTTCTGCCAACTGTCGGACGAGCACGTCCCCGACGGAATGGCGTTCGCCGCAGACGGGCGGCTTTTCGTCTGCACGACAACCTCGGGTGGCGTCACCGTCGTCTCGCCAGAGGGCGAGGTCCTTGGCGAGATCGATCTCGGCGAGCATGCCACGAACTGCATGTTCGATGGCTCTACGCTCTACGTGACTGCGACCCGGTCGGCCGACATCGAGGCGTCCGAACGAACGGGGACGTTCTGGCGGGTCGAGACGGACGCCACCGGTTTGGCGCTCCTACCGGGGAGGCTCTGAGCATTGCGCTCTGCCATCGTCACGGGGTCGTCTTCCGGCATAGGGCGGGCGATCGCCTTCCGCCTCGCCGACGACGGCTTCTTCGTCCTCCTCGCCGACGTCCGACGAGATCCGATCAACGGCGGCGCTCCGACCGACGAGCTGATCGCAGCCGAGGGTGGGAGCTGTCAGTTCGTAGAGGCGGACGTCTCCGTCTCCGGTGAGGCGGAGCGGCTCGTCGGCATCGCCGCGGAGCGTTGCGAACATCTCGATGTCCTCGTGAACAACGCCGCCTTGGCCGGGCGCTACTCCCAGCCGCTCGTCGACACCGAGCGCGAGGCTTTCGATCGCGTGCTCGCGACCAACGTCACCGGACCCTTCCTCCTCTGCCGGGCCGCCGTACGCCAGATGCTCACACAGCCGGTCGTCGGTGACGCGCGGGGTCGCATCGTCAACATCACGTCTCAGCACGGCATGGTGGGCGTCCCGGGCCACTTCGCTTACGCGGTGAGCAAGGGGGCTCTTGTCCACCTGACCCGTCAGGTCGCCGTCGAGCACGGTCGCGACGGGATCATCTGCAATGCCGTCGCCCCCGGCAAGATCGTGACGGGGGCTGCCGGCGACCTGAGCAAGGACGAGGCAGGGCTCGCCTACGTCCGGTCCAGGACGCCGTTCGCCCGCTTGGGAGCGCCGGACGATGTCGCCGCGGCGGTGTCGTTTCTTGCCTCTGAGAAGGCCACTTACATAAGCGGCATCAATCTCCTCGTCGACGGCGGTTGGATGGCCTACTGACCTCCGTGCCGACGTCAGCTGCTCGATCGGAGGACGGCCACGAGTCGCTTGTGCCTGGCTCAGGCGATCGCCGGGATGACCTCCTCGGCCACGAGACGGAGGGTCCTTCTTTCCGAGTGGCCTGGGAAGAAGATGGCAATCGAGTCGACGCCGGCGTCCACCCAGGCTCGGACCTTGTCTGCCACCTCACCCGGCGTTCCGACGAGAGTGAGGTCCTCCAGCCACCGGTCCGGCATCCTTTCCGCCACCTCCGTCTCGCCACCGCGGCCGAGCATGGCGGACAGCTCCTCGGAGATCCCGTACGCCCTGAAGGTGTTCATGGAGGCGAACTCGGCGAGAAACGACGCCAGCACGGGGCGGGCCGCCTCGCGTGCTTTCTCCCCGTCGTGGTCGACGCAAGAGAGGGCGACCGTCGAGTACGCCATGTCTTCCGGCCGGCGGCCCGCTCTCGCGAGCCCGATGCCAACCTCGTTCATGGCGTACTTGAAGTAGTCGAGACCAGATGTCGCCGGGAACAGGGTCACGTCGGCCAGCTCACCAGCAAGCTGCAGCATCTTCGTCCCCATTACTCCCATCGTTATCGGGACTCTCGCCGCCGTTTCGTGCGTGATCGCTATCGAGTCGAGTGCGACGCCCTCGCCGGGCAAGGTGACGGACTCGCCATCGAGGAGTCGTCGCAGGGAAGTGATGCGCTCGCGCATCGCGAGCACGGGATGCTTCGGCATGAGGCCCATCTGCTCCAGCCACTCCGGCAGACCCAGCCCGATGCCCGGGCGGAACCGCCCAGGGAAGGTCCTGCTGATCCCGGCGATCTCCATGGCGAGGATCGCCGGATGGCGCGTCATCGCCGACACGATGCTCGTGCCAACCGGTAGAGAGCTCGTAGCGGAGAGAGCGAGCGTGACACCTACCTGCGCCGGGAGGTAGAAGCAGTCCTCCGGGATCGTCATATGAGAAAAGCCCGCCTCTTCTATACGACGAGCCGTCGCCTGGATGTCCTCCGGGCGCGTCATGTCGCCCATGGCGACGCCGATCGGATGGGCGTACAAGGTCGAGCCTCTGTTCACGGCAGATCCTTCCTGTAAGCGAACCCGGGACGGGTGGCGGCCTCAACCAGGGGACGGAGCGGCGGTCGGTGCTGGCCGATCGGCAAGAAACTCGACGAGCTCCTCTCGTGTCGACGGCCGGACCTGATCGGGCAGTTGCATGCCTACGGCAGTGAGCGCCTCGGTCAGCCCTCGGCGCTCCCCCACGACGACGACGTCATAGCCGTGGCGCGCGAACTCCTCGGCCTGGTCGGCGACCTCTGACAGCATGCTCGCCGCCAGCTCCACGGGGTAGTCCTCTGCCGGCAGCTGCATCACGCCCCAGCCGGCCTCGCCCAGTATCTCCAGTCCATCGAACTCACCAGCGGGAGGGTTGACGTACCGATCGGCCACGAGGGCGACGCGAAAGGAGCGGTGATCGCCCTCCATCAGGTCTCGACCATCAGCTGTCGAGGAGGGCGGCGAGCGCCCGGCGCTCTGCCTCCGGGTCGTGATCCGGCAGTGGCGTCGTGACGCCCATCATGCGGGGAAGAGGAATACCCCGGGCTTGGAGGGCCTGTCTCAGCTCCTCGACGTAGATGCCCTCTCCTTCGGCCAGCTCTGGAGCCCCCGCCGGCCACGTCGGACGGCCGCCATACGTCGCGTCCGAGCTCGTGATGCAGACGCCCATCGAGGGGCTGCCCTCCACGCCGATGAGGACGACTTCCTCTCCCTGTTCGACGCGCAGAGCGATGGCGGTGGCGACAGCATCGGCGATACGGCGGCAGTGACGTCTGTGGGCAATCGTGTCGTACTGCTCGCGAACCCCCCAGAAGCGGTTGAGACCGGTGAAGGCCAGCTCGGGGCAGGGCATCTGCTCGATCCGCCAGCCCCGGGAGCGGAGCATGTCGACCGCCGGGGAGTAGACGCCCGGGCAGCTGGCGCCACCGTCGGTCTTCGAATTCTGGTTCAAGAGGCAGTGTGCTACGAAGGCGACTCCCATCGGCACCTCGGTCCTTTCCGATCAGGCTCGGGTGTCTGGAGCGTACCGCCGTGGCGACGAGGCAGTCGTCCGTCTCGGCACGGCACTTGCTCCTGCCGGACCAGTGTCACATAAGAAGCCACTTGCGGTTCGAGCTGACTCGTCCTACGGTCGCTCGTGGTTCATCTGGGCAAGGCTCAGCGGAGGGACAAGTTGCTCAGCGAAGGGACAAGTTGCTCAGCGAAGGGACAAGTTGATGACCGATGCCCTACCCGACTTGATAGACACCCGCGACATGGTCTGTGTCCACGATGTGTTTCGTCGTGCACTCGGTGACGCTCGTGGACAGGTTACCTCTGTGAAGAGTGGTGACACAGAGAGAGCGACGAAGGTTGGGAGCTACCTCGGTGAGGTGCTCTGGTTGCTACATGCTCACCACGCCGCCGAAGACGAGCTGCTGTATCCGCTTCTCGTCGATCGCGCCCCAGAGCACGCAGAGCTCTTCTCTCGGATGGAGGCCCAGCATGGGGCGCTTACCAAGAGCGTCGAGCCGGCTGAACAAGCAGCGGAGCGCTTTGGAGGATCCGGGTCGACCGACGACGGCGAGAGGCTGGCGGTGGCGTGCAGCTCGCTGCTCGAGGAGGCGGCGGGCCACCTCACGGACGAAGAGGTGGAGGTGCTGCCCATCGCGGCGCGGACGATCAGGCCGGAGGAATGGGGGGCGCTCCCCGGGCACGCCTTCTCGCAGTACAGAGGGACGAGACCCTGGCTCGTGCTCGGGCTCGTCTTCGAGGCAATGCCCGAGGACCTGCGCACTCATGTACTTGCCAACGTCCCGCCACCCGTCTCGGAGATGTGGTTCGGGTTCGGGTCCGATGCCTTCGACAACGAGATCGCGACGATCCGGGTCAACGCCTCCTGAACTATCCCACTGCGAGGTGACTTCAGGCCGTCCCGTCGTCTGAGATCGACCGTCTCGTGGGGAACGCGTTCTTCCTGTATAGGCTAGAACAACGAGGAGGGAAGGCGGCCCTGGCCACCAGAGACCTCGGCGTCGGCATTCAGAAGGACACCACGCCTGAGCCGGTGATGGGGCCGTAGAAGTAGGCGAGCGGCTTGTTCACGTTGAAGTTGCACTGGCCCTTCTTGGCGCCCGTCGCGTAGCGGGGCTCGATGTAGGCATCGCTCGTCGTGACCCTCACCGTCCCGCTGATGCCGGCGTAGCTTCCGGTGCCGTCGAACAACGTCACGTCGGCCGAGACGGTGTCCCACGCGCTGCACGTCGCCTTGTCGATTGTCGGTTGGAGCTTGGCGAACTGCTGGTCGAACTGGGCGGCGTTTACCTCGAAGCTCCCTTGCGGGAGCTTGATCCTGGCGTACTCGCCGTTCTCGTTGACTTTGCCGTCCTTGTCGATCGCGGTGGAGGTGCCGTGTTCGGCGATGGCGCCGGTGAGCAGGATCTGGCTCACGGCGCCCTTGCCCTGAGTGACCCACACGTGGACTGTGCCGGTCGTTTCGCTGGCCGTTGCTCCAGCGGTGCCGACCCCGATGACGGCTCCGGTCACGGCAAGCGCGCCCGCCAGAGCCAATCCGGCGATGCGGGACTTCGAACGGTTGTGCATGTACGACCTCTCTTTCAGTCCGGCGACGCCCATCGCCCCGAGCCGGCGCTCGGCTCGCTTGGTAAACGTACGATCGCTGCGTCACACGAGCGGCACACGCCCAGGCGTGTCAGGAGCGCGCGCTGTGACGGGGCGAAGACGACGGTGCAAGATCCTCAGCAGGGCTCACCGGTCGGGACCCCGCTACAACCCGAAGAGCCGGCAAACCGAACTGGCGAGTCCTCGACTCGATCGTGGTGACATGACGGCTCCACGAGATCGGCTCACCCCGCCGAAACCGGAAGAGCCAGTCAAGTCGGGCTGGCCGGATTTGAACCGGCGACCTCTTGACCCCCAGTCAAGCGCGCTAACCAAGCTGCGCCACAGCCCGTTGGTGACCACACTAGCTGGCCAGCCGGAACATGCTCCGGCAGCTCGGGGCGTAGTCAGCCGTCCGCGCGCATCTCGGTGTTCTGGTCGGTCGACCTACGTTGGGGCGCCTCGTCGCGCGAGACCGGGTTCAAACGCCTCGTAGTCGTGAGTGGTGGTGTGATCGGGACGGTCCACAGGGTCGGGAACGCGTGCCGAACTCATGAGGTCGTGCGGCTGGAGTGAGACCTCGCTCGCACGCTCTGCTCCGATGCCTGACGATCCTGCCGTCGGCGCTGTCGTGACGGACGGCGTCGGCAGCGCAGCGCTTGACCAAGGCTCGCTTCTCGCTGTTGCTGACCTCGGCTTAGGTTCAAGCACAAAGGTCTCTGCTCCTAGGCCCTCGGCGGCGGTCAGGGTGAGTGGTATTCGTGCCGGGAAACCGCGTCAGCTCGCGCCCCAGGTGACCACGCCATCGCCGCCATCAGTGCCGGATTGTCCGCTCACTGCTACCACGACGACATCTCCAGCAGGGATGTTCACAGCCGTGAACGGGCCGCTGCTCGCTGTGTCCTCGTTGTCCGTGATCTCGACGCTGTCGATCTCCGTCAGGGTACCGTTGAACGATCCGTAGTAGAGCGTGAACGTCACACCACCGCTGATACCGGTGTACCCCGAGGTGTCGGTCACGTAGAAGTAGCTCACGGACGTTGCTGCAGGCACGACATGTTCCGCATCCAGTTCGGTTGTCGTCACATTGGAGGCGCCGATGTACTCGGTTGCCCCACCAGTCAAAGCAGTCCCTCCGGAGTCACCACTAATGGCGTCGGCCCCCGTCGCACCGGTCGCGCCAGTCGCGCCAGTCGCGCCCGTCGCGCCCGTCGCGCCGATAGAACCCTGGAAGCCCTGGTGACCCTGGGCGCCTGTGTAACCCTGGAAGCCCGTGGCGCCGACCGAACCCTGGAAGCCCTGCGCGCCGGTCGCACCAACCGAACCCTGGAAGCCCTGGTGACCCTGGCTCCCCGTCGCGCCCGTGGCTCCGGTCCCGCCCGTAGCGCCGCTCGCACCCGTCGCACCCGTGGTCCCCGTTGCCCCGGTGGCTCCCGTTGCGCCCTGGGCGCCCGTGTAACCCTGGAAGCCCTGCGCGCCGGTTGCACCCGTCGCGCCGGTTGCACCTGTCGCGCCCGTGGCTCCGGTCCCGCCCGTAGCGCCGGTCGCACCTACCGAACCCTGGAAGCCCTGCGCGCCAGTTGAGCCAGTTGCCCCGGTGGCTCCCGTTGCGCCCTGGGCGCCCGTGTAACCCTGGAAGCCCTGCGCGCCGGTTGCACCCGTCGCGCCGGTTGCACCTGTCGCGCCGGTTGCACCTGTCGCGCCGGTTGCACCTGTCGCGCCCGTGGCTCCGGTCCCGCCCGTAGCGCCGCTCGCACCGACTGAACCCTGGAAGCCCTGGGCGCCCGTTGCGCCCGTCGCTCCAGTACTCCCGGTGGCTCCCGTCACGCCCTGTGCTCCAGTCGCGCCTGTTGCGCCCTCTGCGCCTGTGGCTCCGGTCGCACCAACCGAACCCTGGTACCCCTGCGCACCCGTGGCGCCGGTCACTCCTGTAGCTCCGTTACTCCCGACGGCCCCGGTCGCGCCTGCGTTGCCCTGTGCGCCCGTGTAACCCTGGTACCCCTGTGCGCCGGTGGCCCCGGTGGCCCCGGTCGCGCCTGCGTTGCCCTGTGCGCCCGTGTAACCCTGGTACCCCTGAGCACCCGTGGCGCCCGTCGCACCAACCGAACCCTGGAAGCCCTGCGCGCCAATTGCGCCCGTCGCTCCATTACCCCCGGTGGCTCCTGTCACCCCCTGCGCGCCCGTCGCGCCTACCGAACCCTGGAAGCCCTGCGCGCCAGTTGAGCCAGTTGCCCCGGTGGCCCCCGTTGCGCCCTGGGCGCCCGTGTAACCCTGGAAGCCCTGTGCGCCACTGGCGCCCTGTACGCCAGTGGCCCCGGTGGCTCCCGTCGCGCCTGCGTTGCCCTGGGCGCCCGTGTAACCCTGGTACCCCTGGGCGCCACTTGCACCCTGGGTACCGGTCGCACCCTGGGCACCACTGGCACCCGGACTTCCATCGGCACCGGACGCCCCTGCGGACCCCTGTGAGCCCTGTA
>JASHRK010000283.1 GCA_030037405.1 Acidimicrobiales bacterium
GGGGTCATCATCCACGAACATTGAGAGGGAGGACGCCATGACCAACGAGATTCTCGACCCGACGGGACAGGCGGCAGTCGCCGAGGGTCCCGTCAGGCTCTCGCAGCGCCCGGTGGAGATCCGGGGGTCGACGATCGGGCTCGTCGACACCGGCAAGCAGAACGCGGGCCTGTTCGTCGAGAACATGGGAGAGGTCCTCGTCGACCGCTTCGGCGCCGGACGCCTGGTAGTCCGCAAGAAACCCATCGCCACCGTGGAATCGCCCTCCGACCTCCTCACCGAGGTGGCGGCGGAGGCCGATCTCGTCGTCATAGCCGTCGGCGACTGTGGCTCCTGCAGCGCGGCGGCCATCGCGGACGGGATCGCCCTCGAGCGTCTCGGCACGCCGGCCGCCGTCGTCTGCACGGAGTCCTTCCGTGCTACGGCCGACGCCATGGCAAGCCTCAAGGGAGCGTCCGGCTACCGCTACGCCACCGTCGCCCACCCGGTCGCCGGGCTCCCTCCCGAACAGGTGAGAGCCCGCGTAGAGGCGGTCGCGGACGAGGTCGTGTCGCTCCTCGTCGATCCGGCGGCCGGGCGTGGAGCGGCCTGAGCGATGAGGCTCCGGGTCCTCCTCGAGCCTGTCGCCGGAGCCACCTACGACCAGCTCCTCGCCATGGCGAGGGCTACGGAGCGGGCGGGTCTCGACGCCTTCTTCCGTTCTGACCACTACCTCGGGGTGAACCCGACGCACCCGACCTTCCGCCCGACCGACTCCTGGACGACGCTCGGGGGCCTCGCGAGGGAGACCTCGACCGTCCGGCTCGGCACCCTCATGACGGCGTCCACCTTCCGCCACCCGGGCCAGCTCGCGATAAGCGTGGCGACGGTGGACCAGATGAGCAACGGGCGCATCGAGCTCGGGCTCGGCGCCGGTTGGTACGAGCGCGAGCACGAGTCCTTCGGCATCCCCTTCCCCTCGACGGGGGGTCGTTTCGATCGCTTCGAGGAGCAGCTGGAGATCATCACGGGCCTCTGGGGGGCGGAAGCGGGAGAGACCTTCTCCTTCGAGGGCGCCCACTGGTCGATCGCGAGTTGCGCCACCTTCCCGAGGGTGGTGCAGTCGCCCCATCCCCCGATCGTCATCGGGGGCGCCGGCCCGCGCCGGACCCCGACTCTCGCTGCCAGGTTCGCCGACGAGTTCAACGTCGCCTTCCACATCGACAAGGCGGCCGGGATCGCCAACTTCCACCGCATCTGCGAGGAGGTGGGCCGGGACCCGAGCGAGGTCCGGCTCTCCTCCCTCGTGCCTACCTGCTGTGCCGCCGACCGCGCCGGAGCCAGGGCGAAGGCGGAAAGGCTCGGGGAAGGTCCGCAGCGCCTCCTCTCCCAAGGCGTCGTCGGCACCCCGACCGAGGTCGTCGAGCACCTCGAGGGTCTTGCCGCAGAGGGCATCGACACCGTCTATTTCCATACCTACGACGCCGACGACCTCGAGCAGATCACCCTTCTCGGGGCCGAGGTGCTCGGCAGGGTGAGCGTCCCGGCGAGAAAGGGGCAACCTGGATGAGCGACTCTGTATCGAGCATCGGCTCGTTGCTGAGCGAAGGCAACCATCTCGTCGGCGG
The DNA here is from genome assembly GCA_030037405.1 of Acidimicrobiales bacterium. Taxonomy (GTDB): domain Bacteria; phylum Actinomycetota; class Acidimicrobiia; order Acidimicrobiales; family Bog-793; genus JOPF099. The sequence goes on from JASHRK010000283.1 coordinate 1,608, forward strand.
GAGATGGGTCTCCGCGACGAAGGGCGAGACGATCGAGGTCATCAACCCGGCGACCCAGGACGTCCTCTTGCAGGTGCCCCGCGGGGGCGAGAAGGACGTCGACGATGCCGTCGCCGCCGCCTCGGAGGCTTTCCCGGCCTGGCGGGACACGAGCCCGGCGGTCCGCGCCAACCTTCTCTACCGCTATGCCGAGGTCGTCCGCGCCCACGCCGAAGAGATCGACCGGATCGAGCGCCTCGAGGTCGGCCGGCCCTCCTGGGGGCCGTCGGGCCTCCCGAACCAGCTCGTCTACGCCGCCAGCCTCGCCGACAAGGTGAGGGGAGAGACGCTGCCGACGACGTCACCGGACATGCTCGGGATGACCCTTCGCGAGCCCTACGGCGTCGTCGGGAGCATCATCCCCTGGAACACGCCCGGCCCGACGATGATGGTCGACCTCGCCCCCGCCATCGCCGCCGGCAACACGATCGTGATCAAGCCGGCCGAGGACGCCCCGCTCACCTGCCTCTACCTCGCCCTCCTCGCCGCCGAGGCGGGCATCCCTCCCGGAGTCGTCAACGTCGTCACGGGCTACGGGCCGGAGGCCGGCGCAGCCCTCGCGTCGCACCCGCTCGTAAGACGCATGAGCTTCACCGGCTCGCCGGAGACGGGTTCGAAGGTCATGGAGGCGTGCGCCAAGAACCTCGTCCCACTCCATGTCGAGCTCGGGGGGAAGTCCCCCCAGATCGTCTTGCGGGACGCTCCTCTCGGCAAGGCGATCCCGACGATCGTGCGCAGCATCACGTTCAACACCGGCCAGGTGTGTGCCGCCGGCTCCCGCCTCCTCGTCGAGGAGTCGCTTCGAGGGGAGCTCGTCGGCGCCCTCTCAGAAGCGTTCGAGAAGGTGCGCGTCGGCCCCTGGTACGAGGAGGTCGAGATGGGGCCGCTCATCTCGGAGCGCCAGGAGCGCCGCGTCCTCGGCTACATCGAGGGGGCGAAGGACGAGGGCGCCGAGCTCGTGACCGGTGGGCACAAGCTCTCGGGTGAGAAGTTCGACCGTGGCTACTTCGTCGAGCCGACGATCTTCGACCACGTGGCGCCGGCGATGCGCATCGCCCAGGAGGAGGTCTTCGGCCCTGTGCTGTCGGTGATCTCCTACAGGGACGAGGAGGAGGCCGTCGAGATCGCCAACGGGACTCGCTACGGCCTCGTAGCCTCGATCTGGACCTCCGACGTCGGTCGTGCCGTCCGCCTTGCCCGCCGCGTCGAGGCGGGCCAGGTCTCGATCAACTCGACGTGGTCCCGAGGCGTCATAGGCGCCCCCTTCGGCGGCTACAAGCAGAGCGGCTTCGGCCGCACGATGGGGGCCGACTCGGTCCTCGAGTACACGCAGGTGAAGAGCGTCATCGTGAACGGGGAGGCCTGATGGAGGTGTCGCTCGAGGGCAAGGTCGCCCTCGTCACAGGTGCCGGCCCGAACATCGGGAGCGGGATAGCCCTTGCCCTTTCCGCCTACGGGGCGAAGGTTGCCTGCAACGACAGCCGGAAGGAGGCGGCCGAAGCCTCGGCGGCGAGGGTCGAGGCTCGCGGGGGCACCGCCCTCGCCGTTCCCGGCGACGTCACCGACGAGGCGGACGTGAAGGGCTACATCGAGACCATCCTCGAGAGCTGGGGAAGGCTCGACATCGTCATCAACAACGCCAGCCTTCTCGGCGGCCGCAGCGTGCTCGAGGAGGACCTCGCGAGCTTCAGCCGCGCCGTCAACGTCGCCGCTGCAGGCAACTTCCTGAACACCAAGCTAGGGGCGATCGCCATGATCGAGCGGGGCATCAAGGGCTCGATCGTGAGCATCCTCTCCTCGAACGCCTGGCAGGGCGCTCCGGGGGTGATCGCCTACGCCTTCCACAAAGGCGGGCTCGCCAACTTCGTACGCGCCGCAGCGATGGACCTCGCCCCTTACGGCATCCGCGTGAACAGCTTCTCCCCGACCGCCCCGGACCCGGACAACCCCGAGATCGTGGCCGAGCGGAAAGGGACCGGGTGGCCCCGTCCCCGCCAGGTGCAGCCGGCAGGAGCGCGGCCTTCCTGGTGGCGGGAGATGGGCACCTTCGACGTCCGGGGCAACATCCCCATGGGGAGGGCGTCGACTCCGACCGACATCGGGCATCTCATCGCCTGGCTCTGCTCGGACTACGCCCGCCTCGTCACGGGATGCGACTTCACCATCGACGGAGGCGCCCGGGCGAAGTACTGGGGCTACACGCCCGGGAGCGACAACGCCGGGCCGGTCCCGGTAGTCCCCCTCGACGGGGTGGGTCCTCTCGTAAGCCTCTCGGAGGCGGAGTGATGGCGGGCACGACCCTCGCCGCCGTCCAGACCGGCCCGAGGGCGATCGAGATGCGCGAGCTCCCCGTGCCCGACATCGGCCCCGAGGAGGGTCTCCTGCGCATAGAGGCGTGCGGGATCTGTGGGAGCGACGTCGAGCAGTACCGGGGCAACCTCATGCGGGAGGGGCTCCTGCCGATGATCCCGGGTCACGAGCCTCTCGGGAGGATCGCAGAGGTCGGCGAGGCGGCGGCCCGGCGATGGGGAGTCGAGCCTGGTGACAGGGTGGCCCTCGAGATCCTCGTGCCCTGCCGCACCTGCGACCTCTGCCTCACGGGCGGCTACATGTCCTGCCCGAACAAGCGCGCCGCCCACGGCAACACCTCTCTTTCTAAGCCCCCCGGCCTCTGGGGAGGCTTCTCCGAGCTCGTCTACCTCCACCCCGACGCCATCGTGCACAAGGTCCGGCCTGACATCCCGGCGGAGATCGCCGTCATGTTCAACCCCATCGGGGCCGGTGTCCGCTGGGCCCTCGACCTCGGGGGCACCAAGCTGGGCGACACCGTTCTCGTCCTCGGCCCCGGCCAGCGCGGCATCGCGGCGGTGATCGCCGCCAGGGCGGCCGGGGCGGGCACGATAATCGTGACCGGTCTCGCCAGGGACAAGGTGAAGCTTGACCTCGCTGCCGAGCTCGGAGCCGACCACACGATCAACGTCGAGGAGGAGAACACCGTCGAGCGGGTCCGCGAGATCACCGGCGGGAGGATGGCAGACGTCGTGCTCGAGCTGACCCCGATGGCCGCGGCCCCGATCCTGGACGCCATCGAGGCCGTCCGCCATGGGGGTCGGGTCGTCCTCGCCGGTCTCAAGGGCAACCGGCCGATCGAGGTGGTCACCGACCGTCTCATCAACAAGGGGGTCACCGTCGTCGGCGCCTACGGGGTCGATGCCACCTCCTACATCCGTGCCATCGAGATAATCGAGTCGGGCCGCTACCCGCTCGAGAAGCTCCACACGCACACCTTCGGCCTTGCCGACACGGCCGAGGCGATCGAGACCCTCGGAGGCGAGCGCGACGGGTCCGAGGCGATCCACGTCGCAATCGTCCCCGAGAGCCGGCATTCCTCGTAAGGAAGGACGCGACAGATGCTCCTCGACATGCACGCCCACGTCATCCCCGGTGAGCTCGCGCCTCAAACCGGGCCGGGCGGCAACGCCACGGGACCACGGGTGGAGCCGGGCGAGACCGAGGCCTCGAGGACGCTCGTCACTGACCAGATGCGTTTTTCCGCTTCGGACTTGTTCTTCTCCGCCGAACGCCGGCTCGAGATGATGGAGGCCTCCGGAGTCGACGCCGAGGCAGTCTCGCCCATGCCGCCCCTCCTCGACTTCACGCTGCCCGTGGCGGCCGGCCGGGACCTCTCCAAGCGGGTGAACGACTTCGTGGCGGCCATGTGCGAGACCGCTCCGACACGCTTCTACGGGCTCGGGATGGTGCCGATGCAGGACCCGGAGGCGGCCGCAGGAGAGCTGGCGGCGGTGAAGGCCCTCGGGCTGAAGGGGATCGAGATCGGGTCGAACGCCAACGGGCGCTCCCTTGCCGACCCCTCCTACCTCCCGTTCTTCGAAGAGGCGGAGCGTCTCGGGCTGGCGATCTTCATCCACGCCCTCACCCCGACCGTGCGCGACGCCATCCCGCCGGCGGGGATGCCCTCCTTCGGCTTCGCGACCGAGATCGGCATCGCGGCGGCCGCCCTCGTCACGAGCGCTCTCCCGGAGAAGTGCCCCCGGCTGCGCCTTGCCTTCAGCCACGGTGCCGGCGGTTTCTCGCTGGCGCTCACGCGCGCCCACTGGTTCTGGGGACGCACCTGGAACGAGGAGGCGCCAGACCCCTCCGCCGGGCCCGTGCCGGAGGGGCCGTCTCCTTCGGAGCTCGCCCGCCGTTTCTACTACGACACCCTCGTGTTCGACCGCCGTGCCCTCAGGTACCTGATCGACATGCTGGGGCCGAGCCAGCTCCTCATCGGGACCGACTTCCCGGCCATGGCGAGGGAGCAGCCGGCCGGGAGGACGCTCTCCTCCATGGGCCTTCCGCCTGAGATCCTTGCCGACATCACCTGGAACAACTGCGTGCGCTTCCTCGGCCTCGAGGCCTCGGTGGCGGACGGGGAGGCGCCGAGGGCCCGCTCGGGCGGGAAGGCCGCCTCATGAGCATCTCGACGAGGGCGGCCTTCCTCCCCGGCCCGGGCAAGGCGTGGGAGATCGCCGAGCTCGAGCTGGACGAGCCGAGACGCAACGAGGTGCGTGTCAAGGTGATGGCCTCCGGGCTCTGCCACTCCGACGAGCACGTGCGCGAGGGCTCGCCGCACGTCCGCTATCCCATGGTGGGCGGTCACGAGGGGGCGGGCGTGGTCGAGGCGGTCGGGGAGAGCGTCTCCCGGGTGGCGGTGGGCGACCACGTCGTCACCTCATGGATACCGGTCTGCGGCCACTGCCGGTACTGCTCGACCGGTCACCAGAACCTCTGCAACGACGGGAAGAACGCCGCCAACGGGATGCTTTCCGACGGCACCTTCAGGTTCCACCTGAACGGCGAGGACCTCGGGGGCATGAACGTCCTCGGGACCTTCTCCGAGCGGATCGTCGTCTCGGAGAACTCGTGCGTGCCTGTCGACGCCGACCTTCCTTTCGAGCAGGCCGCCCTCGTAGGCTGCGGGGTGACGACGGGATGGGCGTCGTCGGTCTACGCCGCGGGCACGAAGCCGGGCGACACGGTCGTCGTGATCGGCGTCGGCGGCGTCGGGATCAACGCCGTGCAGGGGGCCCGCTACGCGGGGGCGAAGAACGTGGTCGCCATAGACCCGGTCCGTCTCAAGCTCGACATGGCGCTCCGCCTCGGCGCCACCTTCGCCACCCCGGACCCGGAGGA
>JASHRK010000284.1 GCA_030037405.1 Acidimicrobiales bacterium
CGGGAGAGGTCGAGGACGACAAGGCTCGAGGGACTGACGACGACCCCTTGGAAGGCGGCCGGGGCGACCGCTCCCGTAGCCGTGTCGATAGTGAGATCGGCGACGGCAGGGGTTGCCTCGGGATTGAACAAGGCGATCTCGACGTCCGAGGAGCCGGCCGTGCTCCCGCTGCCGCGTACCCTTGCGAGCTCGCCCCGAGTGCGCAAGCTGAGCGCAGCACCCACTTCGGGCCGCTCGTCGCCTCCGCCACGGCAATCCCCGAGCCGCTGGCGGTGACGCTGACGGCTGCATCGACGGGCTCCTCCGACCCGCTCCTCGCCAAGCGCGCGGCGAGGAGGCCGATCGTGCGGTCCGAGCCGGGCGGCAGCCTCACCGTAAGGGTCCGGCGAGCAAGTGGAGGCCCTTGCGACGCATGGTGGGCGATCGCCGTCTCGGCGACGAGCACGGTCGCCGTCGCCTCGCGAGGCCCCGGGTTGCTGATGGCGATCGAGGAGGAGAAGCCGCCCCCGAGAGGAAGCGGGCCCGGGCAGTTCCATACCGAAGCCTCGGTCGCGCTCATGTCGGCTATCGGCACGAGCGTCGGTCTCGACTCGTCGAACCTGCCCGACCCCGACGCCGGCCGCACCACGGCGCCTGCAGCGACGAGACCCGCCAAGGCGACCACGACGGCCGTGACCGGCACGAGGCGGCGGCCCGCCGGCGGGCCCGTGCGGCGGTCCCCCTGCGACTCCCTGCGACCGCGGGCAGCGGTCACGCGACCCTCCGCCGCCTCATGGCACCTTCGACCAGCGCGAGGACCCACACGGTGAGCGCCCCCGCGATCCCAAGGTCCCGGAGGACGCCGGACGACCCTGCGGGCGGGGACGGCGCACGGGACATGCTCGCTCCCGAGACCGTCCTCCCGGCGAGCGTCGAGAGACCGGCGCCGTCGCGAGAGGACCAGTCTGCGTTCACGAAGACGAGCGTCCCGGCCTCTGCCGGCCTCTCGATCAGGTCTCCTTGCGACTGGAAGGCGTCGACGAGACGCTCCGAGGGAGGATCGATCACAGACGGAGCCTCCGTGCCGGGCAGCACAGGTGCGTTCGCATCGGGGATCACGAGATAGCGGACGCCCATCGGGGCAAGGAGCGCTCCGACGTCCGCCGTGCTGCCGTGCTCGGCCGCCTCGATGGCCCGGGCTGCCCCGGCGAGCCTCCCTGGGCTCGCCGGGGGCCAGAGGTTGTCCGGCCCGGGAAGGCCGGACGTCGTCGCGTACCAGGAGACCCCGGGGGCGAGCTGCCAACCCTCGGCGGGGAGTGACCTTGGCTCCCCGAGCCAGAGGACCCGGTAGGGGGAGGCGGCGCTCGGCACCGTCCAGTCGAGCGTGTCGTCGAACCCGGTCGAGGGCAGGTTGGCGTGACCTCCGACGGCGGCGCCGAGCGCGGGCACGACGGCCGCCACCGCGCAGGCTCCGGCCACGAGAGCGCCGGCGTGGCGCCAGCCAAGGGCGCTCTTCGTGACGTCTCGCTCGAACGCCGCGACGGCCAGCCCGCAGAGCGCCGCCAGGGCGGTGCCGGCCGGGGCCACGACCACGCCGCTAGCCCCGACTCCCGCTCCGAGCCACCCGCTCGAGCCCGCCCAGGCGAGCGCGACCGACGTCACGACGGTCAGCCAGAGCACGATGGCCCAACGCGAGCGCTCGCCCCGAGCGACGACGAGGGCATAGCCGCCCGCCACGAGGAAGCCGAAGGCGCCCCACCAGGCTCCTACCGGTCCGACGTGCCCTCGCAGGAGCGAGGCGACGCTGATGGCAGAGCCCGGGACTGCGCCGGTCAGCGCGCTCCAGCTCGCCCCCCGGCCGAACCATGTCGCCGACCAGGGGAGCAGGCAGCAGAATGCGACGACAACGGCCCCGAGAGCGATGGCGAGAGCTCTCAAGGCTCTCGCGGCCGAACCCTCGAGAAGGCAGGCGAGCGCGACGGCAAGGACGATGGCGCCGGCGCCCACGAGGGCGGCCGGCGCTAGGGCGACGAGCACGGCGAGCAGGAGGCCTAGGGGTGCCGCCTCGGAGACGGCTTGCCTGAGGCGCGAGCCCCCGGGTTGCTCCTTCCCGAACGGCGCCAGCCCTGCCGCCCGGGCGAGCCTGGCGAGCACGTAAGGGGTGGCACCGAGGGCGACCGCCGTCTCGAGGCTCCCGGTGGCGACAGCGTTCCACGTGAACGGGAGGAGAAGAAACGCCACCGCTCCAGCAAGACGCGCCCTCCGCGACTCCCACGCCCGGCACAGCCTCGAGACCCCGATGGCGCCCGCCGCCAACGCCGCGAAGGTGATCACCTTGATGGCGAGGGCGGAGCTGTTCCCGAGAGGGAGGGCGAGGAGCCCGATGAGGCCGTAGGAGGGGGGCGACACCTGGAGGCTGCCGTCGACGGAGCGGCCTCCGAAGTACTGGCCGAGCAGAGCGGAGCCCGTCGGCATCGGTACGAACTGCCCGACGAGCGGTAGCCTCGAGAAGAGAACGTCACGCATGCCGAGCACGATGAAGACGACGAGCACGGCGGCGCACACCACCTGCCCGGCCGGTATCTCGCCCCAGCGCAGCCGGCTCCACCAGGAGCGGGATCTGCCGCGGGGGGACATACGGGAGACGAGGGCCCGGTCGGAGACTTGCCGCAGCTCCCGTACCTGCCTTCTCGCCTCCTTCAGGCTCGCCCGCTCCGAGAAGTTCCACCGCCAGGCTCGCCAGACACGCCGGCCCCGCTCACGCTCTCCGGTGAAGGCGGCGACGACGGCCTCGGCGAGGCCGAGGACGGCGAGCTCGCCCGTCACGGCCCACCGGCGCCAGAGGCCGTAGTTCTTGAGGGCGGCGCGCAGCTCATGGCGCCGCTGCAGGAGCCTGATGTCACCTACGACCTCGGCGGGGCGCTCGCCCGCGGCGGCCGTCTCCCGGTGGCGGGCAGTGGCCGTGGGCGCCACGACCACTCTGGCCCCTGCGACCTGGGCCCGCCAGCAGAAGTCGATGTCTTCTCCAAAGAGCGTCATCGCCGGGTCGAAGCCCCGTAGAGCCTCGAAGAGATCGGCCCGCACGAGCATGCACGCCCCGGAGACGGCGAACACCTCCGCCACCTCGTCGTGCTGCGACTGGTCGAGCTCACCCGTCTCGACTCTCGGTGCCGGCGTGCCGAGGCGGTGCATCCCGATCCCGACCTGAGCGAGGAGGGACGGGTCGTCCGATCGGAGGAGCTTTGGCCCGGTGACGCCCGAGTTCAAGCGATACGACTGTTCGACGAGGGCTCGGACGGCACCCTCGCCGAGGGCGACGTCGTCGTGGCAGAAGAGAAAGAACGTCGCACCCTCGACGCCGGTCAGGGCCTCGTTCGCCGCCAGCGAGTACCCGCCCCGCTCCGCCCTCCGCCTGACGATCGCCGTCGGCTCGACGGCAGCCACCCTGGCGGTGACCTCGGCCGTGCTCCCGTCGTCGACGACGAGGAGCATGAGATTCGGATAGTCCTGGGTGCGAAGCGACTCGAGGCAGTTCTCGAACCACTCCCCAGGGTCCGATGTGACCACGATCGCGACGACCGGCGGTACCAGCTCCTCCGGCATCAGGCCCGAAAGGCTAGTTCGGTTTCGTCGCTTGCAACTGTTAATGTTTGCTGTACACTAGACAGCAGAGTTGAGGCAAAGGAGGGTTCGAGCGTGACCGATCCCCGGAAAGAGTGGAATCGCGCGGCGCAGGACCTCGGCCGGGCCGCCCGAGAAGCCGTATACACGATGGTCGGCCTCGGAGTCCTCGGGTTCCAGAAGGCCCAGGTGGCCCGGCGGGAGGTCCGCGGCCAGCTGGAGCACGGCTGCGAGGGCGCGGAGCGGGCGGGAGGTGAAGCCCGTACTCAGGTCGCCAAGGCTTTCGAGGACTTGGACAAGACCGTCAGCCATCTCATCGAGCGCCTCGACGAGTCTCTCGCACCGGTGTCCGACAGGCTCCCGCCCCAGGCACGGGTGGTCGTGCGGCAGGCGCAAGGAGTACGCGACCAGGTTCGCCGCCACGTGCGGGAGTACGTGAGGCACCACGCCGCCTGAGGCACCACGCCGCCTGAACCGTCAGGCAAGAGCAGACCGCCAGTAGCCGAGCACGTCGGCGAGCGTCTCGTGAAGCGGGATCGCCGGCGCCCACCTCGTCGCCTTCACGAGTCGTGAGGCGTCCCCGACGAAGACGGGTACGTCCACCGGACGAACGAGCGCCTCGTCCCTCACGAGCCGCACAGGCGCCCTCGCCTGCGACGCCAGCATCTCGGCAAGGTCGCCGACGCGTGTCGCCTCACCGGAGGCGACGTTGTACGCCTCTCCGGCCTCGGCTTCGAGGGCGAGGAGGCGGTACCCGCGTACGACGTCTCGCACGTCGGTGAAGTCGCGCTCCGCCTCGAGGTTCCCGACCGCCACATCGCCACCCCCCCGTCTCTCCGCCTCGGCGATCCGCCTGGCGAGGGCGGGCACGACGAAGTCCGGGGACTGTCCCGGCCCGACGTGGTTGAAGGGTCGCACTCGTATGACGGGGAGGCCCCGACCAATGAAAGCCTGCAGCCCGAGGTACTCCGCGGCCACCTTGCTGGCGGCGTACGGCGTCACCGGTCGAAGGGGCGCCTCCTCGGTCACGGGCTCGGGCCCTGTCGCTCCGTAGACCTCGGCCGAGCTCACGAGCAGCACCCTCGGAGGCCTGGCGCAGGCGGCGGCCGCCTCGAGGACGTTCATAGTCCCGAGGGCGTTCACCGTAAAGGTCGTCTGGGGGTCGTTCCAGGACCTTCCTACGTGCGCCAGGCCGGCGAGGTGGTAGACGACGTCGGGCCCGGTCGTCGTGACCGACGAGCGCACGGCGTCGGCCTTCGTCACGTCGACCTCGGAGTCGATCGCGACCACGCCATCCCCCATCTCGGCAAGGTGGCGTGTCAGCCAGCCCCCCACGAAACCGCCCGCCCCTGTCACATACGCAAGCACCGGCTCACGATACCGGCACCCCGTCCACCGCTCTGATGTGCTCCCGAGCCAGGACCGCCTGTCTGAGCCGTCCCGCGGCGCCTCAGCGGTCCCGACGTCTCTTCGCCGACAGCTCGGCCGCCCTCGTGTAGGCGTCGACGTGGACGGCTGCCGCCCTCTCCCAGGTGAACTCGGCCGCCTTTGCCATCGCTCTCGCCCGCCGCCGCCCGGTCTCCTCCGGGGAGGCTCGCAGGGCCTGACCGAGCGCCTGGGCGAGCGTGCGAGGATCGCCCGCCATCGCCGGCCAGGCCGTCTCTCTCGCGAGCTCCCACATGGCCGTCCCAGATGTGGTGACGAGCGGCGCGCCGACGGCCATCGCCTCCAGCACCGGGAGGCCGAAACCTTCCTCGTGGCTCGGGTAGACGAAGACGCGAGCGGCTCGCATGAAGGCGACAACCGTGCTGTCCTCGACAAAGCCGAGGAGTCGTATGCGGTCGCGGTGAGCCGACTTCCCCACCGCGGTCTCGACCTCTCCGGCTCCCCAACCCGGCTGGCCGGCGAGGACGAGCTCCAGAGAGGCCTTCTCGCCGGCGATGGCGTCGAAGGCTCGCACGAGGTCGACGACTCCTTTCCGCGGCTCGAGGGTGCCGACGAAAAAGACGATGTCCCGCCCCGCGAGCTCCTCGCCGATTGCGGCGGCGTCGACGGGGCCGGGGCAGAAGCGATCGTGGTCGATGCCGTGCTCGGCCACCATCACCTCGGCACGTACCTGGAGCAGCCGGCAGAGGTGATCGGCGGTGGTGTGGCTCACGCAGACGACGACGTCGGCGTGGCGTGCCGCGCGGCGGATGGCGGACCGGAAGAAAGGCACCTTCGCTCGCTCGTGCCACTCAGGATGCGTAAGAAACGTCACGTCGTGCACGGTCACCACCCTCCCTACGCGCACGGTTGCCGGCATCGTGTAGTGCGGCCCGTGGTAGACCTCGATCGGCCCGCCCGCCAGCCGTTCGATGCGCGGCCCGAGGAGGGTGCGCTCGTACACGAGCCGGAGCGGCCGAGGGGCAGGCACGAGGGGAAGGACACGAGTGCCCGGCCCGAGCGAGGCCCAGCGTTGAGTGCCGTCTCGAGTCGTGACGACCGTGAGGGCGAGGTCCCCTCGGGCGGCGAGGGCATGGGCAAGCTCCCATATGTAGCGGCCGGCCCCCGCCGGCGAGGGCGGGACGGCGCTCACGTCGAGGGCGACGCTCCCGCTCTCCGCCGGAGCAGTCATCCCGCCGCCACCTCCCGCCAGATGCGCACGTGGGCGGCGGCGCATCTCGACCAGCGCAGCTCGGCAGCACGCGCCTTGCCCGACTCGATCGCCTGGTCGCGCTCGGCGCCGTCCCGCGAGGCCCGGACGAGGGCGTCCCCGATGGACTCGGCGTCGAGGGGGTCCACCGGGACTCCGGCGCCCCCCGCGCTCGGCAGACCCGCTGAGACGACCACAGGGGCACCCTGCACCATCGCCTCCGCCGCCGGAAGCCCGAAGCCCTCGACCATAGGCACGTAGACGACGCAGCGCGCCGCCGCGAAGAGCGCGCTCAGCGTCGCCGGCTCGACCTCACCGGCGATGACGACCCCCTCAGGCAGCCGGTCGATCGCAACGGCTGCGTCACCCCATCCCGCGGGTCCCACGATCACGAGCGGCCACGGCTCGTCGAGGCGGCGGCGGGCCTGCTCGTAGGCAGCGACGAGCCGGGGAAGGTTCTTTCGCGGCTCGAGCGTGCCGACGCTCAAGAGGTAGCCCGCCCCGACTCCGAGTCGCTCGAGAAGGCTGGCCGCCGCTGCCTCGTCCGGCGCCGGGAGATGGTCGGCGCCCTCCTCGACGACGTGCACCCGCTCCGGCGATATCCCGAGACCCCCGTCGACGAGGTCTCGAGCGCTTCGCGAGGAGGGCACGATTATGGCGCTCGCCTCCTTCGCGACCCGCCTGACGGCCCGCTCGTGCCAGCGGCGCCCGTGGAGCGGGAAGGCCTCCGGATGGCGGCGCCAAGCGACGTCGTGCACGACGGCTACGAGAGAGCGGGCTCCTCTCGGAGGGAAGGCGAACGACGTCGCGTGCAGCACTCCCGGTCTCGTTGCTCCAAGACCGGCGGCAAGGGAGTGCTCCCAGCAGAAGAGGGCGAGGCGGGGCGGGAGCATCGACGTGCGCGTGGGCCAGCCAAGCTCGGCGAGAGGATCGGGCGCCGGTGCGGGGGCGCCCGGGCCGCCCGCTCCCCGGCCGCCGGGGCGGCTCGCGAGAAGGGTGATCTCGGGGCGCTCGTCTCCGGTGAGGTCCCTCAGCCCCTGCAGCAACCCGCGGCAGTAGGTCCCGATGCCGCCCGGCACGGCCCGCCGAAGCTGTTCCACGCAGACGTCGACCGCGAAACCGTCTCCTCTCCCGGCAGCGCTCATCTGAAGAGGTCCTCGGCGTAGGGGCGAACGACCTCGCCGAGCACCGAGCCGTCACCGAGCACGCCGGGGTCCACCCCGCGGACGACGGCCGCAGGGATGGACGAAGCTTTGCCCATCACGAGCTCGGCAGCCGAGGCGATCTCGTCGACAACGCACATCTCCGTGGCCACGAGCTCACGACCGAGCGCGTCGCGAGTCCCTCTCAGATCCACGATCCCGCGGATCCCGGCGCACCCGATGGCGACGTCGACGACGCCCCTCCGCCATGCCCGCCCAAACGTGTCGGACACGACGACGGCGACCTCCATTCCGGTGAGCGCCCACAAGCCGTCGCGGATCCGCCGGGCGGAGCGATCGGGGTCGACGGGTAGTAGCACGGCCTTGCCGCTCTCCACGTTGGAGAGGTCGACGCCGGAGTTGGCGCAGACGTAGCCGTGACGGGTCTCGGTGACCACGAGGTCTCCTCTTCTCCGCAGCACCCGGACAGCCTCGGACTCGACCAGGCGTCGTTTCGCGAGGGCATCGTCCTCGTCGACGAGGGCGATGCGACCCTCGGCCTTCGAGACGATCTTCTGGGTGACGACGACGACGTCGCCGGGCTGCAGCTCGGCATGCTCTGCGATGAGGGCTGCGAGGTCAGACCCGGGGGCGATCTCGGGCAGGCCTGCGATCGGGATGATCGCGAGCGCCGCGGAGGTCACGACGCGAGTCTTGCCCGAGCGGTCTGGGGCACGCTACAGGGCCACCCCGGCCGCTTCGAGCACTCGCCTGGCCAGCTCCGCCGCCCTCTCCGGCGAGGACATGATCGTGTCGGCGACGACGGCCGTGACGCCTGCGGCCTCGACCGTCGAGGCAAGCGCCTCGTCGGCCTTGTCGATGACGAGAGCTCCCGCCACAGAGCCGAGACGGCGCGCCACTCCGACCGCCGAGGCCTCCCCGCCGAGCTCGACGAGGAGGCGGTCGGCGGGCCCTTTGAGGGCGGCGCCGCCGACGATAGGAGAGACGGCGACGACGTGCCGGCGGCGCTTCGCGAGCTCGCTTTCGATCCCCGGGACCGCGAGGATCGGCCCGATCGAGACGATCGGGTTGGAGGGAGCTACGACGACAGCCTCTGCCTCGTGGAGCGTCGCCAGCACCTCCGGTCCCGGCAGAGCGCTCCCTGCCCCTTCGAAACGCACCCTGTCCACCACGACGTCGTGGCGCAGCTTCACGAAGTACTCCTGGAAGGACAGCTCCTTTCCTCCCCTCGCCGACAGCCAGGTGCGGACAGGCTGGTCGCTCATCGGCAGCAACCTCACCGAGAGCCCGAACGCCTTCCGGATCTCGTCGGTCACCTCGGTCAGGGTCGCCCCCTCGGCCAGGCGACCCGTCCGGTAGAGGTGGGTGCCGAGGTCGCGATCTCCGAGCCGGAACCAGGTGCGCCCGGGCCCGCCGAGCCGCTCGAGAGCGGCCATCGCCTGCCAGCTCTCCCCCACCATCCCCCAGCCCGTCTCGGGGTTGACCGCCCCCGCCAGGGTATAGGTGATGGTGTCGAGGTCAGGGCAGACGGCGAGCCCGTGCATCTCGGCGTCGTCGCCCGTGTTCACGATGGCGACGATCGAGCCCGGGTCCACCACCTGGACGAGCCCCGAGAGCATCCGCGCCGCTCCGACGCCGCCACAGAGGACCGCGATCAAGCCGTCACCCTGTCACCCGTTTCAGGAGAGACGGCGCCTGCAGGCGTCTGTGACAGCCTTCACCCCTTCGGCCACGTCCGTCCACGGCTTCCAGCCGAGGTGGATGCCGGCCCTGTCGGGATCGAGGGCGCTCCGTCGGATGTCTCCCGGCCTCTCCGCCACGTGCTTGGGGGGTGCCGTCGAGCCCGCTGCCCGGGCCATCAGCTCGTACAGGCGCCGCGTCGAGGTCTCCTTGCCGGTCCCGATGTTGAGGACGAGGCCACCTCCGTGCCGGGCGGCGCGTGCGAAAGCGTCGACGACGTCGTCGA
>JASHRK010000285.1 GCA_030037405.1 Acidimicrobiales bacterium
CATCCCGTCGTGCAAAGGGCCCTCGAGGGCCTCGAGGGCTTCACGATCCGGGAGGAGGGCGTACGGAGGCTCGAAGCCTGCCAGTCGCCGGTGTGGGACACCGCTCTTGTGCTTGTCGCCCTCGCCGACTCGGGGATCGACTGCAAGGACGAGCGGGCCGCCAGGGCGGCAAGCTGGATCGCCGGCGAAGAGATCTCCTTGCGGGGCGACTGGGCGGTCCGCCGCCACCGCCTCGCCCCGGGCGGCTGGGCATTCGAGTTCGCCAACGACAACTACCCGGACGTGGACGACACTGCCGAGGTCGTGCTGGCGTTGCGGAAGGCCTGCGCCGACGGAGTCGACGACCCGGCCGTGCCGGGTGCTCTCGCCCGGGGGCGGAGATGGGTGGAGGGAATGGTCTCCCGCGACGGAGGTTGGGCGGCGTTCGATGCCGACAACACGACCGAGGCGTGCAGAAAGCTGCCGTTTTGTGACTTCGGGGCGGTGATCGACCCGCCGAGCGCCGATGTCACGGCCCACGTCGTCGAGATGCTGGCGCACGAGCTCTCGGTCGACGCCTCTCTCACCGGTGGCGAGCGGGAGGCGGCCGAGGCGCTTCTTGCCGGCGGCATCCGCTGGCTCACGAGATCCCAGGAGGCGGACGGCTCGTGGTTCGGTCGTTGGGGCGCCAACTACATCTACGGGGTCGGCGCCGTGGTGCCGGCACTCGTCGAGGCCGGAATCCCGACGGTCGATCGCCGCGTCCGCCGCGCCGTCGCCTGGTTGGAGGCTCACCAGAACGAGGATGGCGGTTTCGGTGAGGACCTTCGCTCCTACGACGACGTGAAGTGGGCGGGACGGGGCGCCTCGACCCCCTCCCAGACCGCCTGGGCACTCATGGCCTTGGTTGCCGCCGGGGAGGCTCAGAGCACTACGGCGCGACGCGCCGCCGAGTGGCTCTCTGCGGTCCAGCGGCCCGACGGCGGGTTCGACGAGCCCTGGTACACGGGGACCGGGTTCCCCGGGTACTTCTACATCAACTACCACCTCTACCGGTTGGTCTTCCCCGTGACCGCCCTCGGCAGGTACGTGTCGGCGCTGAGGAGCCAAACGTGACGGGCCTCGTGAGGGGGACGCTCGACCGGGGACAGTCGGCCGGTCGTCGAGGTGCGCCCGCGCTCGGGGGTGGGGGTACGCCGGAGAGCACGTGCGTGCTGCTTGCCCCGCTCTCTGTCGAGGCGGCGGCCGCCCGTCTCGGGGCTCCGCGGGTCCGGGTCGAGCGGATCGGCATGGGGCCGGCGAAGGCGAGAGCTGCCGGAGGGCGCCTCGCTCGTCTCCTCGACCCGCTCGCTCCCGTCGCCGTCCTCGGCTTCGGCGGCGGGCTGAGCGCGAGCGACCGTGCCGGTGACCTCGTCGTCGCGACGGAGCTGCTGGACGGGAGCGCGTCGTCCGGGAGCGCCTCCGTCGGGCCGGCCGCCGTCTCTGTCCCGAGCGTCGAGCTCGACGGGCGGCTTGCCGCACAGGTCGCCGGAGCCTTGCGAGCGGCGGTGCCGTCGTCGGTGCGCACCGGGCCGGTCGTGTGCACGCCGAGGATGGCGATGGCCTCCGAGCAGGCGCGCCTCTCCGCGACGGGGGGCCTCGCCTGCGAGATGGAGTCCTTCTGGCTTGCTCCGCTCATCTCGGGCCGGCCCTTTAGCGTCGTGCGGGCCATCGTCGACTTCCCCGGACGAGAGCTCTGGAGCCCCTCCACCCTTACCGGCGGTCTTGTCGCCTTCCGCCGGCTGATGATGGCCGCCTCCGCGCTCGCGTCGGTGCTGGGGCGAGCCGAGTGCCGCTGAGAGAGAGACAAGGAACGACGAGCCGATGCCAATTCCCCTCAAGCAGAACTTGAAGGTTGCCTCGTACCTGATAAGGCAGCGAGTTGCCAGGAACGAGAAGTTCCCCCTCATCGTCGAGCTGGAGCCGCTCTTCTCGTGCAACCTCGCATGCCCCGGTTGCGGCAAGATCCAGTACCCGACCGACATATTGCGCAAGCGGCTGAGCGTCGAGGAGGCGGTCTCCGCCATCGAGGAGTCCGGGGCGCCGATGGTGTCGATCGCGGGCGGCGAGCCGCTCCTCCACCCCCAGATCGAGCAGATCGTCGCCGAGCTCATAAAGAGGAAGCGCTTCGTGTACCTCTGCACCAACGCCGTGCTGCTGAAGCGCAAGATCGATCGGTTCTCCCCCTCCCGCTACTTCTCGTGGGTGATCCATCTCGACGGCCTCGCGGAACGCCACGACAAAGCGGTCGATCGCGCGGGAGTCTTCGACACCGCCGTCGCGGCGATCAAGCTCGCGAAAGAGCGGGGCTATCGCGTCACGACCAACTCGACTTTCTTCACGACGGACTCGCCGAAGACGGTCCGTGAGGTTCTCGACTTCCTGAACGACGAGCTCAAGGTGGACGCGATGATGATCTCGCCCGCCTATGCCTACGAGAAGGCGCCCGACCAGGAGCACTTCTTGGGGGTTCGGCAGACCCGTGAGCTGTTCTCCGATGCCTTCGCTGACGGGCGGCGGAAGAAGTGGCGTTTGAACCACACGCCTTTGTTTCTCGACTTCCTAGAGGGCAAGGTCGACTACCAGTGCACTCCGTGGGGCATACCGAGCTACTCGATCTTCGGCTGGCAGCGTCCCTGCTACCTCATGAGCGACGGTTACACGGCGACGTACAAGGAGCTCGTGGAGACGACCGACTGGTCCAAGTACGGGCGCGGCAACGACCCGCGTTGCGACAACTGCATGGCCCACTGCGGCTACGAGCCATCTGCAGTGCTTGCCACGACGCGGTCACTTCGCCAGTCGCTCCGGGCGGCCGTGGGTACGCACTGAGCTGAGTCCGCTACATCTACATAGGGATATCTGGTCGCCGGAGCTGGCCATCGTGCCAACTGGGCAGCCGCGCCAACCGATCCGCGATCACCTTCCTTGACTTGGTGGCGCGCACCCCTGGCGTAATCTTCCAACTCGAACTGATGTTCGAGGGTAGGATCGAGTACGAGTAGGAGTAGGAGCAACTGCGAGATGAGCCTTATGAGTGACACCCAGATGCGCGCAGCGCTCGAGAGGGGCGACATCGTGCTCGATCCTGCGCCGACTGACATCAAGGCGGCGAGCATTGACCTGCGAATGGGGCCGGAGGCATTTCTCGGGACGAGTGTCGAAGTAACCAACATGGAGACTCAGCGTCTCGTGACAATCCCTCCGGGAGAGCTCGCCCTCGTGAGCGTCCTCGAAAGGATGGAAGTCGGTGCCCGTTTTGCGGCACAGATTGGCCTGCGCTCATCTCTTGCTCGGAGAGGTCTGGCCCTCCTCGCCGGACCACAGGTCGACCCTCGCTTCCGTGGGCGCCTCCACGTCGCCTGCGTGAACCTCAGTCCCGTCGAGATCTCGATCGCTTATAGAGAGCCGCTGGTCACGGTGATGTTCCACGACCTTGGCGAAGCCGTCGCACGTCCGTATGGCACGTCAGCCGAAGACAGCTATCAAGAACAGGATCAGATAACCGGCCTCGAGAT
>JASHRK010000286.1 GCA_030037405.1 Acidimicrobiales bacterium
GGTGCGATGCGTGAGCTCGACGCCCTTCGGCCGCGCCGTCGTCCCCGATGTGTAGTTGACGGAGCAGACGGCTCCCTCGTCCGCCTCCCACGGCACCGCTCGGCGCCCTTCGGCTGTCTCGCCGAAGAGCCCGGCGTCCGCCACACCGTCGAGGACGATCCGGTGCTTTGCCTCGACGGGCGAAAGAGCCTCGTCCAACTCCGGGTCGACGAGGAGGACCTCGGCACCGGAGTGCTCCACGATGTAGCCGACCTCCGCGTGGTTGAGGCGGAAGTTGACGGGGACGAGCACCCTTCCCCATGCGCTCACGCCGAAGAAGGCGACGAGGAACTTTGCGGCGTTCGGGCTCACGATGGCGACGCGCCCACCCGGCGGGACATCGAAGTCGTCCAGGGCTGCCGCCAACCCTTCTGCCCGGCGGGCCAACGCGGCGTACGTCATGCTCCCGAATGAGCCGGTCACGCCCGGCTCGTCGACAACGGCGGTCCGGTCCGCGTACACGAGGGCGGCACGGTCGAGGAAGTCGGAGATCGTGAGAGGGACGAACATGGCCTTTGCTTAGCACCGGCGGGGCGAGGTATCAGCGCCCCGGTAGGCAAGCGTGAAGACCGCATGATTGCATCGGCCCATGGACGCGCTCGAGGCGATGAGGCTGGACTCGGCCCGGTTCGGATGCGGCATCCGCATCGGACGGCGGGGCGACGGAGGGGCGGTTGCCTTCGCCCCTCCCGAGCAGAGCGTTCTCGTCATAGGGCCTCCCCGCTCGGGTAAGACCTCCTCTCTGATCGTGCCCAACGTGCTCTCGGCCGGCGGACCAGTCGTGGCGACCTCCACCAAGCCAGACGTGATCGGCGCCACGGCGCCCGCCCGCTCGCGGGCGGGTGACTGCGTCCTCTTCGACCCGACCGGACGGGCGACAGGGCCGCCGGGCGTCCGACGTGTCGCCTGGTCCCCCATCGCGTCTGCGCTCGACTGGGACGCCGCCCTGCGCACGACCGAAGCAATGGTCATGGCCGCCCGGCCCGGCTCGGCCCGGGGCGAGGCGCAGCACTGGACCGAGCGTGCCCAAGCGCTCCTCGCACCGTCGTTCCATGCGGCCGCTCTCGACGAGATGCCGATGTCGGAGCTCCTCTCTCTCCTCGATCGACGCCAGGGCGGGCAACTACGCGCCATCCTCGCCCGCCAGGACGTCGAGCTCCCGCTCCACACCCTCGAGGGCGTTCTTGCGACAGAGGAGAGGGAGCAGAGCGGCATCTGGTCGACCGCCTGCTCGGTTCTCACCGCCTACCGCTCCTCCGGGGCGCTCGAGAGCACGACGGGCGAGGCTTTCGACGCCCGTCGTTTCGTCGCCGCATCGGGCACCCTCTACGTCTGCGCCGGCTCGCAGCACCAACGCCACGCCGCCCCGATCGTAACGGGCCTCCTCAACGAGACGCGAGAGGCCGCCTACGAGGCGTGCGCCCGCGGGACGCTCGGCTACCGCGCCGGGCGCCCCCCGCTCCTCATGGCCCTCGACGAGCTCGCCAACATCGCCCCCATCCACGACCTGCCGGCCCAAGTGTCCGAAGGGGGGAGCCAGGGGGTGGTGACCCTCGGCTGCTTGCAGGACCTCTCGCAGGCGAGGGAGAGATGGGGGCAGTACGGGGAGGGTTTCTTGACGCTTTTCAACGTGAAGGTCGTTCTCCCAGGGGTCGGGGACACGCGCACTCTCGAGGCGCTCTCCCTCCTCGCCGGCGACCACGAGGTAAAGGCCGTCTCCGTGTCCGACGGCGAGCGGCTGCGCGGGCTGGCCGGCCTGCTCGGGGTACGGGCGGCGTCTCGCTCGACGACCTCGACCCGTCGGGAGCGCCGGCTCCCTGTGTCCGAGATCGCCCGGGGGAGGGAGGGGCACGCCGTCTGCTTCGAGGGGGCGGAGCCGTCTTTCGTGCGCATGCTTCCGTGGTACCGCGACCCGCTCAGCCTGCAGGCCGCCTCCGACAGCAGGCCTGCGCCGAGCGAGCGCCGCCTGTCCGCCGGGCTTGGTGGGCACGACCGGACTGGTCGTGGACGAGAGCGGTGAGGTCGCCTCGGCGCTCACCGGCGCTCGCCTCACGCCCCAGCCGCCCCCTGCCCACAAACGTGGACATTTCACCGCGCATGCGCGTACTCAGGTCCACAAGACGAAGCGCCGCCCTCCGCAACGCCCTCCGCAATGCCCTCCGCAATGCCCTCCGCCCACAAAGCGTGGACGTGTACCACGCCTGGCGCCGGTCTAACGGCCGAGCGAGTAGGCGCGCTCTTGAGCGAGCTGGCGGCCTCCCGGGAACCCAAGCCTCGCCAACTCCGCCCGCGCCGCCCGCGCCGCGAGCTCGTCTGCCGCCGCCAGTTCGGGCGAACGGGTTCGGCCGCCGAAGGCAACGGGCTCGGCAGTGAGGGAGTGGCGCTCCCTGAAGCGCTCGATCATGGTCGCCCCCTCTCTCCAGGCTTCTCGGGCCCCGGGGTCGGAGGGTACCGCCCCGAGCTCACGGGTCAGGTGGCCGGGCTGCACTGCCTCGGCCGCCCTCCCGAGCGCCTTGTCGCCGAGGACCTCGGCGACAAGGCCGCAGTCGCTGCCCCGCCCCTCGCCAGGCGCCGCGCCGGTGGAGCGGAGAGGCTCGGCGGAGACGAGAACATGCGTCCTCTCGACGGCGCCGAGCAGTTCGCGCGGGAGCTCGAGCGATCCTGCTCCGCCCATCACGACGAGGACGGGAGGCAGGGCGCCGTCGCCCAAAGAAGCTTCGATCCTCCCCCGTACGGCCCTCGGTGCGACCACCTCGAGCCCTCCGATGCCAGCCCGCTCGGGGCGGGCAGACCGCGCAGCCTCGCTCGCGCCCGCGAGAAAGCTCCGGTCCGGCACGACGAGAAGCGTGGCCCTGGCGATGTCCGGAGTCCTCCCCGTCGGGACAGCGGCGGCGGCAACCGTGAGAGCCTCCTCCCGGGCGCGGGCGGGATCGGCGACGAGCACTGCCTGGGCATTCGGACCGAACAGCCAGCTTCGGGCCTGCTCGACGGGCCGTCCCTCGACGGGCCGTCCCTCCGCCTCCCGCCCAAAAGCCGGCAACGACACCGGCTCGGCGAGAGCCCGAACCTCGTCGAGCAAGCGGGAACGCTCGATGGATCCCCTCTGGCCGAACAGGACCGGCTCAGCACCCGTTCGCTCGCAGACCTCGAGTGCCGACGAGAGCTCTCGCTCCGTGAGCACGCCGGCATCGGTGATCCAGACGGCGTCCCCGGGACCGAGGCGTCGCTCGAGCCTGGCGGCCTCCCTGACGGGATACGACTCGATTCCCGTCATCGCCTCTATGCCCATGGCAGCCCGCCGCCCAGGCGCGAGAGCGATGATCGAGGCCCCGCGCTCGGCGGCCTCGGCCGCGAGCCTGCCGGCACGGTCGATCGCCTCGAGGCGCCCGCCATCGGGGTAGCTGAGAGCGCGCACCCCGCCGGCTCGGCAGGCGAGCTCGCGGAGGTGCGAGGCGACCGCGCTCAGTTCCTCCTCGATTCGCTCTGTCGTGAACCTCGACCCGGAGGCGACAACGGCTCCACGCCGTATCGCCTCGCCGACGTCCCGCTCGACCTCATCGACCGTCGCCCCCTCCGGCGCTGTGGCGCAGCGGGCGATTGCGAGGTCGTGCTTGGCAAAGGTCCCGTCCAAGCCGTAGCGCACGTGCTCCACCCACGAGAAGTCGGAACCAGAGCGGCCGCCGGAAACCTCCCCGCTCCGTCCCTCCCCGCTCCGTCCCTCCAGGCCCCGTCCGGCCCGGCTGGCGAGCGCCGTCCCGTGCCCGAGGCCGGCCGCCCGGTCGATGCGGCTCTGCGAGAGACCCATCGCGTAGCCCCGCTCCCGCCACATCTCCTGCAGCTCTTCGTAGCTCCTCTCACGGTCCTTCACCGGCCGGGTCATGGCTGCGACGGCTCTCTCCTCCTCGGGGCGAGACAGGCCGAGCGCTGCCATCGAGCGGTTGATCTCGCGGGTACGGCGTGAGAACTCAGCGACGGTCGCCCTCTCGATCCCGGCGATGTCGGCATAGACGCCGCGAAGCTCGGCGAAACGGACGCCGGCCCGTGTCAGCTCCGCCCGGAGATGCGTCTCGAATAGCGCTCTCGCAGGAGCGAGGCGGGCGAAGAGCCGGCGCGTGTAGAGCGCGCTGTAGCTGCCGTCCGGCCCGCAGGCAAGATTGGCGATGAGGGCGTGGGTGTGGAGATGGGGATCGTCTCTTCTGCTCGTGCGGTGCAAGAAACCCACCGCGATTGCTCCCTCCGCCCCCACCTCCCACTCCCGGTCGCCGCTGCGCCGCCTGACGCTGAGCGCCTCGCGCTCGAGGTACCCGATCGTGGCGGCGACGGCTGCCTCGTGGGCCTCCCGCACCCGCGAGGAGAGCTCCTCGCTCGCGAGGGCATGGACGATGCTGACGGACTTCGGGGCGGACAGGACGACATCGAAAGCGGCGATCTCGACGCGGCGGCCTGCACGTCCCACCAGCATCTCGCCATCCTGCGGGGAAGCACCCCGCAGGATGGCGTTGACGTCTTCCCTTCCCGGCGAGCCGGAAAGGCCGAGCAACGCGGCCCCCTCGCCAAGCCAGACCGGGTCCGCCTCGACGAGCCCGGCCGGTCGGTCGGTCGTCGCCGCCACCGTGGCGAAGTAGTACTGCTCGCCCCCAGGTCTAACTCGTCCGATGCGGAGCATCGCCGGAGGGTCTCAGGAGGGCATCACGGCAGCCCTAACGCCCCGTTACCGGGCGCTTAA